>NZ_JBEOPW010000008.1:0-267750 GCF_040310465.1 Pseudomonas sp. H26/SER47-MNA-CIBAN-0231
AACCCGATCGCTGATTCGTCAGCGACCGCACCACAATAGAACCCGCCCCCAAGGCGCACAAGCCGGCGGATTCTGGCTTGGCTGTAGGCAGTGGCGCAAGGATTTGTAGCCTTGAGACCGTGTCAGCAGGTGTCTTTTAAACAGCTTCGTTCAAATCAAAGAATTGCGCCGCAGTCCACCGCACCAGCCCCCATCACCCAACCTCACGGCTGATACGGAATCACCTTGTCCCGGTCCATTTCCACCAACAACTGGTCGAGCATCTGCCGTTTGTTCTCGACCCCGGGAATCGGCACATACCACGTCATCACGCTCCAGCCTTCGCGGGAGTAGTTGTAGGTTTTGAGCAGTTGGCCATCCTTGAACACCGAGCCGCGCAGGTTGTCCTGGTAGTGGTAGGGCATAGGGAAGGTGAACAGGGTGAAGACGTTGACCAGCGCCAGCCAGTTGACCTTGCCGTCGCTGGGTTCGGTGATCAACAGGCTGTAGCCGTTGCGGGTGTAACCGCCGTCGAGCATCGAGAACGCGCCGGTCTTTTTCAGGACGCTGACGGTTTCGCGCTGATGCTGCTCGTCGATGCGCGTATAGGCCGGCCCCATGCCGAGCGTGACCGGCACGTAGGCCTGATCGGCATGGTAATCGAGCGGTTGCAAGGTGTTGGCGCAGCCGCCCAGCATCAGTGAGGCACAGAGCAGGCCGGCGACTTTTATCATCGCGCGGTTCATTGCGCGACTGCCGGGATCAGCCGGTCCTGCTGCACATCCTGCGCGAAGGCGCGGGCGATGCGGCCGAGGTTCTGTTCGCGCATCTCGCCGCCCTGATCCAGTAGCCAGACGTATTTTTGAGTGATGTTGCGATAGGTGTATTGCTTCAGTCGCTTGTCACCCTGGAACACGGTGAATTCGGTTTGCGTGTCGAATTCGTTCGACAGCGGCAGCAAGAACAACGTCGCGGTGCTCAGCAGAATCACCGGAAACGGCGGTAGGTGTCGTTCCACATTGAGTTTGACCTTCACGTTGTACTCGTCAGCTTTACCGCTGCCGGTTTCGATAGTGCGGAACACACCGGTCTGACGCAGGTGGTTGCGCAGGCTGGAGCCGTTTTCCGGATCATCGACCATAACGTGAATCGGCTGCAGATAATCTTGACCGTCCGTAAGCGTGCGCTCGGGCAAGGTGTTGGTCGCCGCGCAACCGGTCAACAGAGCGGCGGCGGTGAGGGCGATAATTTTTTTTTTCATGGTTTGGCGTCCACGGCAATGCCCGGAATGGGGCCGGTGAAGATGTAGGGCTGAGCACTGTTCAGGTCGAGTTTCAGCGGTTGCAGCGTTGGCAATCCTGGCGCCAGACGTTGCGCAATCAGCGCATCGCGGGCGTTCTGATCACTCCAGCGGAACGCGCAGAAACCGGCTGTCAGGCAGAACGAGCGGAACTCGCCGATGTAATAGGCCTTGCCGGGTTCCAGGCGCATCGGCAGGTTGAATTTCTCCCGCGCCTCTCTCGAGGTGAAAACAGTGCCTAGCCCAGGTTGATAACGTGCGGAAAAGAACTGGAAATCATAGAACTCGTAATCGCCCGGCTTCAGGGGAAGCACGAATACGCTCGCTGCGCCGACACCGTCCTGAACATCCTGCGGTGTGGAGTAAGCGCCGGCCATTTTCCAGACGCCGGCCGCACCGTATTCGGAACCGCGTTTGCGGAAAAAGATTCGCTGGTTGTCAGCGGCTGATTGCTTGAGTGATTGCGGCCCGATTGAGCCAACGAGATAACTGACTGGCTCGCTTGCCTTGGGTTGCAAGGGTTCGCTGACCCAGGAAGCGCTTTCGGTAATGCAGCCGCTGAGCGTCGCGGCGAGCACGACGGCCGCTCCGAGTTTGAATAGCTGAAACATGTACATCCCTGAATCTGCTTGCGTTGATTGACTACAAACAGGAAGGTCAATCAATGCCTTCCTGGCTTGGCTTTTTATGGAGGGCGCAGAATAAACGAGGTGATGGCACTTGGCTAGCCGCTGTAGGCGCTGCGGTACGCTGAAATCATTTGATTTTGATCTCAAGGAGCAAACTCATGGTTTGTGGCCGACGCAGGAACCTGTGGGCGGGTTGATCGTGTTACCTCAAAAACCCAACGGGTACTGAACGACCACGTAAATCCGGTCAATGTCATCCCCGGCCTGTGCTTCGTTGGCGCGGTGGGTGACGTGCGATAGCTGCACCGACAGATCCTTCGCGGCGCCGGATTGCACGACATACTTCAGGTCGATATCGCGTTCCCAGTGTTTGCCGCCGCTGCCTTGTTGCGGTTGATAGTCGCCGCTGTCGGCGTCGAACGGGTTGTAGGCGCCGCCCCTCGGCGCGTTCGTTCCGTCGATGTGGCTGCCGCTGACGTAGCGGGTCATGAAGTTCAGGCCGGGGATGCCGAAGGCGCCGAGGTCGAGGTCGTAGCGGGCTTGCCAGGAGCGTTCGTTGGCGCCGTTGAAGTCGGCGTATTTGATCGAGTTGGCGAGGTAGATCGAGTCGCCGCCGACGAAATCGAACGGCGTGTCGCCATTGATCCGTTGCCAGCCGAGCATCACCGTGTGCGCGCCGAAGCTGTATTTGCCGGAAAGGCTGAAGGCGCTGTTGTCGATCTCGCCGGCCAGTGCGCGGCCGGTGTCGCGGGTGTGGTAGAGGTTGGCGTCGAGCAGCACGCCGGACTGTTTGAAGTGCAGATTGCCGTAGTACTGGTGCCAGGTGTCGCTCAGTTCTGAGGCGTAGAGTGCGCCGCCGATCGGGCTTGAGCTGAACAGGTCGGCACCGACGAAGCTGATGCCACCCGCTTCGGTGTTGGCGCCGTAGCCGTAGAAATCGCCTTTGCCGGAGGAGCTGTCCTGGTTCTTGAATGCAGTGAAATGCCCGGCGAGCAGATTGACGTTGTCGAGCTCGGCGCTGTTGAGCAAAAAGCCTGTGGCGTATTCCGGTTGCAGGCGTTTGTCGGAGGTGTCGAAGACCGGGGTTTCTACGGTCATTTCGCCGAAGGCGAGGGTGGTTCGCGAGACCTTGAGCTTGAACGCACCGCCAGCGCTGGAATAGTTGTTTTCACTGCGACCATCGCTGTCGACCGGTAACAGGCCGGTGCCGGAATGGCCCTTGCCGCCGTCGAGTTTCAGGCCGGCGAAAGCGTGGGCGTCGATGCCGAAACCGACTGTGCCCTCGGTGAAACCGGATGAGAAGTTGCCGATAAAGCCTTGTGCCCATTCCTGTTTGTAGTTTTTCCCGGAGGGCGTGGGCGAGCGGTAGTCGTTGCTGAGGTAGAAGTTGCGCAGCAGGACATCGCTTTTGGCGTCGTCGAAAAAGCCGCTGGCATGGGCGGTGCCGGTCAGACCGCAGAGCATGGCGAGCAGAGTGAGGCGGGAGGGGGCGCGGTTGATCATGGTCAGTGCCGGTGGTAATCAGGATGGCGCTGATGATCGGCGGATTGGCCTGGTAAGGATTGGGCCGGTGTGCTGAGTTGGCAGCCCTCACACCAAACCCTGTGGGGTAGTCAGGTGGAAATGTGGCGGCTGTCAGGCCGCCATCGCTGGCAAGCCAGCTCCCACAGAGATTGTGGGAGCTGACACAGTACATTAAGCCAGCGGCGGTGTACGCGGTGGGATCTGGCGTTTGCTGCCGGTGGATTCGAAGGCGGCGGCGAAGCGCAGCAGGTTCGAGTCGTCATAAGCGCGGCCGGCGAAGGTCAGGCCGACGGGCATGCCGATGTCGGCCATCACACCCATGGGCACGGTGACGGTCGGCACGCCGAGGTGGCGGATCGCGAGGTTGCCGTTGGCCACCCAGACGCCGTTGCTCCAGGCGATATCCGCCGAGGCCGGGTTCACATCCGCATCCGCCGGGCCGACGTCAGCGACGGTGGGGAACAGCACGGCGTCGAGGCCGAGGTTATCCATCCAGTCTTCAAGGTCGATGCGTCGGGTCTGCTCCAGACCGCGCAAGCCATCAGGCACGGTTGGGATTTCATTCCACGGCGTGATGCCGCGCTCGGCCATGCGCACGTATTCGTCCATGCCGGCGGCCAGATCGCCTTCGCGGTTGGGCAGGGTGCCCGGGTCGTGCGGGAAGATCTTCGGCCCGTCGACGTCAACCAGACGATTGAGTTTCGGGTCGCCATTGGCTTGCAGGAAGTCGTCGAACGCCCAGGCAGTCAGATCCCACAGTTCATGATGCAGAAACTCTTTCGACACCAGCCCACGGGTGAACACGGTTGGTGCGCCAGGGCGGTCGCCTTCGCAGTTGGAGACTAGCGGAAAGTCGGTTTCGACGACTTCAGCGCCAGCGGCTTCCAAGGCCTGACGCGCCTGTTTCCACAAATCGATCACGGACGCGCGGGTGTTGATGCGCTGACCGGTCGGGCCGCCAATGCCGGGGGCTTCGCTGGTGCCGGCGTCGGGGTCGGCGTTGATGTACATGCGCGGGATGGCGAAGCGTTTGCCGGCCAGGGCTTTGGCATCGACGGCCAGCTCACTGTAGGTAGCCGGACGCACTTCGCTGACGCGCGGGATCGGCACCCACGGTTGCAGGCGCCAGAGGTCGCCACGGGTGTCGGTATCTTCGGCGACGACCACGTCGAGCACTTCGAGCAGGTCGGCCATGGTCCGCGCGAATGGCACGACGACGTCCATGGTCGGGGTCAACGGCCAGTTGCCGCGCACCGAGATTACGCCGCGCGACGGGGTGTAGGCGCACAGGCCGTTGTTGGACGCAGGGCCGCGACCGCTCGACCAGGTTTCCTCGGCCAGGCCGAACGCAGCGAAACTCGCAGCGGTCGCGGTGCCGGCGCCGTTGGACGAGCCGGAGGCGAACGGTGCGGTCAGGTAGTCAGCGTTGTACGGGCTTTCAGCGCGGCCATAGACGCCGCGTTGCATGCCACCATTGGCCATCGGCGGCATGTTGGTCTTGCCCAGGCAGATCGCCCCGGCAGCGCGCAGGCGCTCGATGGTGAAGGCGTCGCGATGGGCGACCAGATCGGCGAACGCCGGACTGCCGGAGGCGGCGGTCAGGCCCTTGACCAGATAGCTGTCTTTGGCGGTGTAGGGGATGCCATCGAGCGGGCCGAGGGTTTCACCGTTGGCACGGCGGGCGTCGGAGGCGCGGGCTTCGTTCAGTGCTTCGGGGTTACGCACGACGACGGCGTTGAGTGCGGTCGGGGTGTCGGCGCCATCGTAGGCATCAATGCGCGTCAGATAGGCCTGCACCAGCTCCACGGCAGTGGTCTGGCCGGATTCGAGGGCGGCGCGCAGTTGGGCGATGGAGACTTCGGTGACTTCGATCATGGGGTCACCTGTTGAGCGTGGATGTTCTGGGCAGGGGTTTTCATAGCGGTTCTCGTTGCACGGCTTGAAGCGACAAGGTCGGGACTGGCGCCTATTTAACACCATGCGGCGGGCGGAGTAATCGGTGGGGTGATGGTTTTGTTGGTAGATGGCCTGAGCATCCGTGCTGCCTGACCTTGCGCTTTCGCGAGCAGGCTCGCTCCCACACCGTGTTGCGTAAAGCGATAATGCCGCGCCCCACAGGAAGACCAGCCCAACATGTTCTAGGCTCAGCGCATCCCGAATGCTGCACCGCTCAGGAATGTTGCCATGGAAGATAAGCCGCTGATTGCGTTCAACAGTTCCAAAGCCTTGCTCGACGTACTGATCCGCGCCGGGTTGATCGCGACCCTGGTGCTGTTCTGCTACGACATTTTCCATCCGTTTCTCAATGTGATGCTGTGGGCGCTGATCCTCGCAGTCACGCTGTACCCGCTGAACCAGAAACTCGGCGCAAAACTCGGCAACCGTTACGGTTGGGCGGCGATTGTGCTGGTATTGCTGGGGCTGGTGATCCTGATGGTGCCGCTGAGCCTGCTCGGCGCATCCGTGGCCGATTCGGTGAAGGTGGGCATGCAAACCGTGGAAGCGGGGCAGTTCGAGATTCCGCCGCCACCCGCCAATGTCGCCGACTGGCCGCTGATCGGCGCGCCGTTGTATGGCATCTGGATGCACGCTTCGCAGGACCTGAGCTGGGTGTTCAAGGAACTGGCGCCGCACCTGACCAGTTGGGGCCGGGTGCTGTTGCATCAGGCCGCCGGCGTCGGCGCAGGCATCGTGGTGTTTGTCGTCGCGCTGATCGTCGCCGGACTGATCATGACCCACGGCGAACGCGGCCATCGCACGGCGGTGGCGATCACCACGCGAATTTCCGGCCCGGTGCGTGGCCCGCAGATCGCGCAACTGTGCACCTCGACCATTCGCGCGGTGGCGCAGGGCGTGGTCGGTATCGCTTTTATCCAGATGATCTTGATCGGTGTGGCGCTGGTGATCATGGGCGTGCCCGCTGCCGGTGTGCTGGCGTTGATGGTGTTGCTGCTGGGCATCATGCAACTGCCGGTGCTGTTGGTTACCGTGCCGGTGGTGGTGTTCGTCTTTGCCCATGACGGCGTCGGTGCCGGCACGATCATTTTCGCCGTGTGGATGGTGATCGCCGGGCTTTCCGACAACGTGCTCAAACCGATGTTGCTCGGCCGTGGCGTGGCCGTGCCGATGCCGGTGGTGCTGATCGGCGCGCTGGGCGGCATGGTTACCAGCGGCATCATCGGCCTGTTCACCGGGCCGGTGATCCTGGCGGTCGGTTATGAATTGTTCATCGGCTGGGTCTATCAACCGGCGGACGTCAGCGAAGTGCTGGACGAAACCTCTCACGACAATCAGCCATAAGGAACGGCGCATGCGTAACAGGCTGATGGTGCTGGCGATGCTGCTGGCTGCAACACTGTGGTCCGGGCTCGGCCAGGCACTGGAAGACACCACGACAGCAACGGACGAAGCGGTAGAACTGAAAGTGGCCAACCGCAGCATCATGCTGTTTCGCGCGACCATCCTCGGCGAGGCGCCGGCCTCACGGGTCAAGCGGGCGAAGCGGGTGATCAGTGAAGCGCTGGAGGAAGACCCTGAGCTGAAAATCAGCACTGATTCGATCCAGAACAGTTACATGGTGCTGATCGGCAATACCCGTGCGTTCATCGTTGCACCGAAAGACGTCGACAGCCTGGCCTATTCCTCGGTGCAGGAAGCCGCCGAAGGCGCAGCGGAAAAACTGCGCCAGGTGGTCAACGAGACCCGTGAGGCGCGTAACGTGCAGATGATTGTGCGTTCGCTGGCGCTGGCGGCGGTGGCCACGCTGATCTATCTGGCGCTGCTCTGGTGCCTGTCGTGGCTGCGCCACAAGCTGTTGGCGAAACTGCCGGCGCTGATGGATCGCCACACCAAGGCGCTGAAGGTCGGGCGGGTGCAACTGATCGACTCGAATTTTCTCTACCCGTTGGTCAGCCGCTGTCTGTTGTTCCTGCGCTGGTTGCTGATCCTGCTGCTGTCCTACGAATGGCTCGGTTTTGTCCTGTCACGCTTCCCGTATACGCGGCCGTGGGGCGAAAGCCTCAACAACTATCTGGTGGAACTGGCCGGTTATCTGTTGCAGGGCATCGTCGATGCGATACCGGGGCTGGGCGTGGCGCTGGCGATTTTCTTTATCGCCCGGGGCGTGACCGCATTTACCCGACGCATCCTGCGCCGGATGGCCGCGCCGGGGACGTTCAGTTGGCTCAACCATGAAACCCTGCAACCGACGCAACGCCTGACCGCGCTGGCAGTCTGGCTGTTTGCGCTGGCGATGGCTTATCCCTATCTGCCCGGCGCCGGGACCGATGCGTTCAAAGGCTTGTCGGTGCTGATCGGCCTGATGATTTCCCTTGGCGCCACCAGCGTCGTCGGGCAAGCGGCGGCCGGGTTGATCCTGACCTACACGCGGACCCTGCGCCCCGGCGAGTTTGTCAGGATCGGCGAGTACGAAGGCACCGTCACCGAATTGGGCATGTTCACCACGCGGATTCGCACTGGCCTCGGAGAAGTGCTGACGCTGCCCAACTCGATGATCACCGGCACCGTGACCAAGAACTACTCGCGCACCGTGCAAGGTCCGGGCTACGTGGTCGACACGGTGGTGACCATCGGCTACGACACGCCATGGCGCCAGGTCGAAGCGATGTTGCTGGAGGCGGCCAAACGCACGCCGGGCGTGCTCGAAGACCCGCCGGCGCAGGTGTTCCAGACCGCGCTGTCGGACTTCTATCCCGAGTATCGACTGGTGGCCCAGGCCATTCCCAGCCAGCCGCGCCCGCGTGCGGTGTTGCTGAGCATGCTCCACGCCAATATTCAGGACGTGTTCAATGAATACGGCGTGCAGATCATGTCGCCGCATTACCTGGGCGATCCACAGCAGGAAAAACGCGTGCCGCCGGAGCAGTGGTTCACCGCACCGGCGCAGGCGCCGAAGGATGAGTGATCCCTAGAAACGCCAGACCACGCCGCCGCCCAGCACATGCAGGGCGGCGTTTTTGTATTCGCCGGAGACCGAGCCGCCGGAGCGCGCTTTGGTCTGTTGCACGTCCATGTCGCCGAGGTAGATCAGCGTGTAGCTCATGTGCACGTCGACATCTTCCTGCAACGCATAGCTGACCCCGGTCGCCAGGCGCCACGCTTCGTTCATCGGGTTGTCGACGGTGCGATCCTTGTCGTCCACTGCCGAGGAGTCGTAACCGAGGCCGACGTTCCAGCGCAGTTTCGGGTTGATCTGGTGCTGCGCGCCGATCGAGGCATGCCAGGTGTCCTTGTATTGCCGCTGCGCCGTTCTGGAAGTCGAGCCCAGGCCGGTATCGACTTCCACGCCAACCTTGCCGAAATCGCTCCAGTCCTGCCAGCCGAGGCTGCCGAGCAGCGTCCACTGCGGATCAAGCTGGTAGGACACGCTGGTGGTGACGGTCTGCGGCACGTTCATGTCGACGTTCAGCTGATCGGCGTCGAGACGGTTGAGCGCCAGACGCAGCAGCGGATTGGTGATTTTCTTCAGCTCGGGTTTGTCTTCGAATTTGAGCTTGATCTTGCTGGTCCAGGCCAGCCCGAGCTTTGTGCGCTCGTTGAGGTTGTAGAGCACGCCGACGTTGGCGCCCGTGCCCCAGTCGGTGTCCTTGTAACGCAACTGACCATCCTCGGCGTTGCCCAGACCGAGCACGTTATTGTTGACCGCCACTTCGGTGCGGAAGTAGCCAAGCATGAAGCGCGGGCCGAGGCCGACGGACAGGTCGTCAGTGATCTTGTAGGCATAGGTGGGCTGGAACGACACACCGATAATGGCCGACTCCTGAGCGAAATAGCGCCCGGCCCAGTCATCGTCGTAGTCCAGCGCCAGACCGAAATTGCCGTACATGCCGAAGCCGATCGAGGAGCGCTCATCGAGTTGATGGCTGATGAAGAAGCTGGAGCCGGGCAGGTACTTCAAGGCGTTGCCACCTTCGTTGCCGCCGAAGGTATTGGCGTTGTCGCGGGAGAAGCTGACGTCGCCGAGGATCAACTGCGCGTTGAAGTTGATCTGCGTGCCGGCCAGTTGGCTGATGCCCGCCGGGTTGGTCATCAGAATGCTCGGGTCGCTGGCCATGACCGCAGAGCCGGCGTTGGCCAGACCGGTGCCTTCGTGGCCGGCCTCGTAAATCATGATGCCGCCGGCTTCGGCCTGGAGGCTGGCGAAGAGCAATCCGCCAGCGACCGAACTTTTCATCAGCTTGAACATGTGAACTCCTTGAATGGCATGCGATCCGGTTTCAAGGCTAGCTCAAGCTCGGCGCGGCGTGGGACCGATTGCCGACGCCGCACTGATCAATCGATGCGCGGATGCTGGAGCGCCAGTTCCTTGCGCTTGGCTTCCAGCGCGGCGATTTCGGCATCGATGTCTTCGATTTTCTGCTCGATGTTGTCGTGGTGTTCTTGCAACAACTCCTTGGCCTCTTCGAGGTCGGAAGCCGCCGGGGCCGCGCCGCGCAAGGGCTTGTTGGCGGTTTCCTTCATGGTCACACCAGTGACCAGACCGACCACGGCGATGACCATCAGGTAATACGCAGGCATGTACAGATCGTTGGTGCTTTCCACCAGCCAGGCCACGGCAGTCGGGGTCAGACCGGCGATCAGCACCGAAACGTTGAAGGCACTGGCCAGCGCGCTGTAGCGGATGTGGGTGGGGAACATCGCCGGCAGGGTCGAGGCCATCACGCCGATGAAGAAGTTGAGCAGCACCGCGAGGATCAGCAGGCCGGAGAAGATCAGGCCGATGCTGCCGCTGTTGATCAGCATGAACGCCGGAATGGCGAAGATGAACAGGCCAATGCTGCCGACGACGATGAAGGGTTTGCGGCCGATCTTGTCGCTGATGAAACCGATCAGCGGCTGCACGAAGAGCATGCCGACCATGATCGCGATGATGATCAGCACACCGTGGTTTTCGCTGTAGTGCAGGTTGTGCGTCAGGTAACTCGGCATGTAGGTGAGCAGCATGTAATAGGTGACGTTGGTCGCCGCTACCACGCCGATGCAGGTCATCAGGCTGCGCCAGTGTTTGGTTGCGACTTCCTTGAAGGACACTTTCGGGCCGCCGGCGAGGCCTTCGCGGTCGCCTTGTTCGAGTTTTTCCACGTGCTGCTGGAACGCCGGGGTTTCTTCCAGGGCGTGGCGCAGATACAGGCCGATCATGCCCAGCGGCAGGGCGAGGAAGAACGGAATCCGCCAGCCCCATTCTTCGAAGCGCTGTTCACCGAGAATGGTTGAAATCAGCACCACGACGCCGGCGCCGAAGACGAAACCGGCGATCGAGCCGAAATCCAGCCAACTACCGAGGAAGCCGCGCTTACGGTCGGGCGCGTATTCAGCGACGAAGATCGAGGCACCGGTGTACTCGCCACCGACCGAGAAGCCCTGAGCCATTTTCGCCAGCAACAGCAGGATCGGCGCCCAGATGCCGATCGAGGCATAGGACGGAATCAGGCCGATGGCGAAGGTGCTCAGGGACATGATGACGATGGTCGCGGCGAGGACTTTCTGCCGTCCGTATTTGTCGCCCAGCGCACCGAAAAACAAACCGCCAAGCGGACGGATGAGGAAGGGCACGGAGAAGGTCGCCAGCGCGGCGATCATTTGCACGCCGGGATCGGCGCCGGGGAAGAAGACCTTGCCGAGCACATAGGCGACAAAGCCGTAGACGCCAAAGTCGAACCATTCCATGGCGTTGCCCAGCGCGGCGGCGGTGATCGCCTTGCGCATCTTGGCGTCGTCGACAATGGTGATGTCTTTCAAACCGATCGGTTTGACAGTGTTCTTGCGTGATTTCATTGCGCTGTTCCCGCTCGCTGATCCAGATTACCGCTGCGATGCCATCTCCATGATGGCGCCGGCTCTTCTGGCTCAGATACATGCGGACACGAAATAATTCACCGATAGGCTGGAATTAATTTCCTGCCCGCCGCAAATCCTCTGTATCCCGCTACGGCAGCGGCGAATCCAACTCTCCGACCTGACCCAAACCCCCTGTGGGAGCGAGCCTGCTCGCGAAGGCGGCGCTACATTCAACATCGCAGTCGCCTGACCCGGCGCTTTCGCGAGCAGGCTCGCTCCCACAGTGGTTTTGTGCTTCGCAGGGACTTATAGCGCAGCCTTCACCTGCAACCCCACCACCAGCGCATTATCGATGTCCTGCCCGGAAAACGCCCCCGGTTCGATGATGTATTGCAGGTTCGGGCGCAGGGTCAGCCATGGGGTGGCCTGATAGCCATAGCCCAACTCGATCAACTGTTCGGCACTGTCGAGATGCGGGAACGCAGCACCATCGGCCAGCGCGGCATTCTGCTGCACATCGCGGCTGCGCGGGTTCGGCACGGCGCGGCCATAACCCAGCGCCAGGGTGTCACGCGGGCGGCCTTCGAACGGTTTGTACAAAACCACGCCGGTGCCGTACCACTTGCTGAACGGTGATGCCGCTTCACTGGCCGCCGAATACTGACCGAACGCATGCAGGCTGCGGCCCTCGGAGGTCGGCGAACGCCATACGGCCTGATCGATCAGCAAATAATGCCCGCCACGTCCGGACACTTCGTCGTCGCTGCCAATGCGTTTGACGTCGGAGCTGTCGTAGTAATAGCCGAGCTTGTACTCACCCGGCAGCTCGCCGGCGTGCTTGTACACCAGCTCGATCGGCACGACGGTGCCGGTGGTGTGCTTCGGCCCCAGATGCCAGGCGCGGCTGGAATTGCCGTTGCTCTCGGGGTCGACGTTGAACGCTGCTACACGCAGTTGCCAGGACGGCGACAGGTCGTATTTGACCCGTACGCCCAGACGCGCGTTGGGGTAGTTGGTCCAGCCGCTGCCGCCGGACATGTTCAGCGGATGGCCGCAGAAACCGGCGTTCATGAAGTTGCACAGAATGCCGCTGTCGAGGCCGCCGAGATCGTTGCCCATGGCCATGTAGCCGAGCTTCACGTTCAGCGCCGGGGTGAACAGGCTGCGCTCGTAACTCAGTTCAGTCAGGCGCGTGTACAGGCCGCCGTAGTTTTCCTGAATCGGCAGGCGGTTGCCGACCAGATCTTCCGATGCGCTGTTGCCGCGTCGGTCGTTGATGGTCAGTTGCACTTTGCCGACGTTGTCGACGCCGTAGAGTTTGCTCAGATCAAACTGCACGCCGAGTTTGATGTTCTGCGAATAACGCGCTGAACGGTGCAGGCCGCCGTCGGCGTTGTAAGCAGTTTCGCCGCTGTAATCGCCAGTGAACTTGACGCCATCTTCATCGAGTTGATGACGCAAGCCGCCCCAGTCACCGGTGAGGGTGCTGCGGGTCAGCAGATCGGAATCGCTGGCGGCCAGCGCGGGGAGGGCAGTGGTGCAGCTCAGACCCAGCAACAGGCCAGTGGAAAGCTTGGTACGAGAAAAGCGAACAGCCGATGACATGTGAATCCTTCCTGCTGAAATCTTTGACGCAATAAAACAGCGACGCGGTGCTTTGGGGCACCGCGCGCTTGGGGGAGGTTGGTTGTGCGGCAGCGAGTTACGGCAGGGCGTAAGCCATCACGTAATCGCCACGATCGGTCGACTGGCGTGCGCCGCCAGCGGTGACAACGATGTACTGCTTGCCGGTCTTCGGCGAAACGTAGGTCATCGGGCCGCCCTGGCTGCCGACTGGCAGACGGGCTTTCCAGACTTCTTCGCCGTTGCCGCTGTTGAAGGCGCGCAGGTAGAAGTCCTGGGTGCCGGCAATGAAGATCAGGCCGCCCTGGGTCGACAGGGTGCCGCCGAGGGTTGGCAGACCGATCTTGATCGGCAGGTGCATGCGGATGCCCAGAGGACCGGTGTCTTCAACGGTGCCGACCGGAACCTGCCATGCGACTTTCTGGGTCTTCATATCGATCGCGGTCAAAGTGCCGAACGGCGGCGCCTGGCACGGGATGCCGGCCACCGACAGGAAGCGGTTCTTGTTCACCGCGTACGGCGTGCCTTTGAGCGGCACAGCGCCCATGCCGGTGTTCAGCGCTTCGCCACCGCCAGCGGCCTGGCCTTTGTTCTGCGACGGGATCATCTGGATCCACAGACCCAGGCGCATGTCGTTGACGAAGATGAAACCGTGCACCGGGTCAGTGGAGATGCTGCCCCAGTTCATGCCGCCCAGCGAACCCGGGAAGCTCAGCGATTTGTCAGTACCCGGCGCGGTGTACAGGCCGTCGTAGCGCATGCTCTTGAAGTCGATGCGGCAGAGCAACTGGTCGTACGGCGTGGCGCCCCACATGTCCGATTCGGTCAGGTGCTGCGCGCCGATCTGGGGCATGCCCACGGATTTCGGCTGAGTTGGCGAGTACGGCTCGTTGGGGATGTTCGCGGCTTTCACCGGTACTTCCTTGACCTCGGTCAGCGGCTTGCCGGTGGCGCGGTCGAGCACATAGATCTGCCCGGCCTTGGTACCGATGACCAGCGCCGGAACGCTTTGGCCGTCCTTGTCGAAGTCGATCAGGCTCGGCTGCATCGGCAGGTCGAAGTCCCACAGATCGTTGTGCACGGTCTGGAACACCCAGCGTTCTTCACCGGTGCTGGCGTCCAGCGCGAGGATCGAGGCGCCGTACTTGTGGTCCAGTTCGCTGCGCTCGACACCATAGATGTCGGTGGACGAGCTGCCCATCGGCAGGAACACCGTGTTGGTCGCCGCGTCGTAAGACATCGGCGCCCAGCTGTTCGGCGTGCTGCGCACGTAGGTTTTGCCGTCGGCCGGCGCGTTGCGATCCTGCGGGTTGCCCGGGTCGAACGCCCAGCGCATGGCGCCGGTGATCACGTCAAAACCACGGATCACACCGCCCGGCATGTCGCTTTGCACATTGTCG
This sequence comes from Pseudomonas sp. H26/SER47-MNA-CIBAN-0231, assembly GCF_040310465.1. NCBI lineage: Bacteria > Pseudomonadati > Pseudomonadota > Gammaproteobacteria > Pseudomonadales > Pseudomonadaceae > Pseudomonas > Pseudomonas sp. H26/SER47-MNA-CIBAN-0231. The sequence goes on from NZ_JBEOPW010000008.1 coordinate 14,253, forward strand.
GCAACGCGACCGCCAACCACCACGGTGGTGCCGGCCATCAATGGCGCGGACGACAACTGATAGTAGCTGTCCGGAACATCACCCAGGCCGGCCTTCAGATCGACCTGGCCGTTGTTGCCGAAACCCTGGCAGAACTCGCCAGTGTCGGCATCGACGGCAATCAGGCGGGCATCGATGGTGTTGGTCAGCAGACGACGCTGGCAGTTGGCGGCCGGCGCCGGTTTGGCTTCGATGATCGAAGAGTTGCTCGGCTGAGCGATGGTCGCGGTGGCGTCGAAATAGGCCATGCCACGGCAGCGCTGCCAGACTTTCGATTGCGCGTTGATCGCGTTCTTCCACAGCTCTTTGCCAGTGTCGGCATCGAGGGCGATCAGGTTGTTGTGCGGGGTGCAGATGAACACCTTGTTGCCGACCTGCAGCGGGGTGAGCTGGTCTTCGGCGCCGTTGCCATCGCTCTCGGCGACGTCACCGGTGTGGTAGGTCCACGCGACTTTCAATTTGTCGACGTTGTTGCGGTTGATCTGATCGAGCGCGGCGAAGCGGCTGCCACCTTCGGTGTTGCCGTAGTGCGCCCAGTCTTTCTGCGCCTTGGCCGGCTCGACCGGAGTCAGGCCCGGGCCAGTGCCAGTCGCGGCAACGGTTGGGTGAGCGACGAACATGTTGCCTGCAGCAACGGCCACACCAACCGCGAGCACAGCGGCCACGGCATACGCGCCACGACCGGCCACGCGGCCATTGGCGCGCGCCAGCAGCGGGTAGACCAGAGCGACGACCATGCCGATCGCGCTGAACATGAACAGCCGCGAGAACACCGGCCAGAACACCAGCCCGGCGTCAGCCACGGCCCAGATCGCGGTGGCCACGAGAAATGCGGCGAACAGCCAGGCGCCTGCAGTTTTCTTCAGTGCGATCAGCACACCGGAAACGGTCATCGCCAGACCGCCGACCAGGAAGTACCAGGAACCGCCCAGGCTGACCAGCTTCACACCGCCGGTCGCGAGCGCCAGGCCGAGCAGGGCGATGATCACGCCAAGGCCGACCAGAATGAACGTTGAAACGCCTGAGACGCGTTGACTGTGGTTCACATTGAAAGTCCCGTTTGAATGAAGCGCGGGATTATAGCGGTAACTAACCATTCAGTTAACCGCAGTTTTGCCATGAAAACGTGCACTTCTGTGAATCAAGCGTGGTGCAGGATGGGCAAAATGCAAGTTGAGAGGGGTTTCTCGACGTCTCGGCGGGGATGGCGAGTCGGGCTTGCAGTTGCAATTGCACATATACAAACACCGCGTTGAATTCACCCCTCACCCCAGCCCTCTCCCCGAGGAGAGGGAGCCGATTGGTGGCTTCTCAGAACTTGTGTTCACCTCGGTATTGCAGGTTGGAATCACTCGATCAAACAACTCGGTCAGTTCCTTCTCCCTCGGGGAGAGGGCTAGGGTGAGGGGCTTTTGAGGATGGCCGCGATGGCAACCTTGCCCTTGGCCCGACCTTGTTCGACGTAGTGCAAGGCGTCAGCTATCTGATCGAACGCAAAGATGCGGTCAATCACCGGTTTGATAACTCCAGCCTCGATCAGTGCGGTGATCTTCTGCAACTGAACGCCATCGGCACGCATAAACAGAAACGAATAACCCACCCCATGCTTGCGCGCCTTGCGCCGAATGCCACTGCTGAGCAGACGCATGACCAGCCCGAGCAGCCAGGACAAACCCTGCTCCCGAGCGAACTGCGCAGTCGGCGGCCCTGACAGGGAAATCAGTTGCCCGCCCGGTTTCAACACCTGCAACGATTTCTCCAGCACATCGCCGCCGAGGCTGTTGAGCACCACGTCGTAGTCGCGCAGTTCAATGGCGAAATCCTGCTGCTTGTAATCGATCACCACATCAGCGCCCAGCGCCTTGACCCACGCGACATTCGCCGTGCTGGTCGTAGTCGCAACAAAAGCGCCGAGGTGTTTGGCCATTTGAATGGCGACCGTGCCAACGCCACCGGAGCCGGCGTGAATCAGCACTTTCTGGCCTTTTTGCAGCCCGGCGACTTCGACCAGGGCCTGCCACGCCGTCAACGCCACCAGCGGCATGCAAGCCGCCTCGGTCATAACGAGATTGGCGGGTTTCAACGCGATCGCTTGTTCGTCGACAGCGATGCGTTCGGCAAACGTGCCAATCCTGTTTTCAGGCGCACGCGCATAAACCTCATCGCCCGGCTTGAAACGCTTGACCGCCGCACCGGTGCTTATCACCACGCCGGCGACATCGTTGCCCAGTATCAAAGGCATTTGATAGGGCAGGATCATCTTGAATTCGCCGCTGCGAATCTTCAGATCCAGAGGGTTGACGCTGCTGGCGCGCACTTCGATCAGCACGTCGTGCGCGCCGACCTGCGGTTCCGGGATGTCGCCGATCCGGCCGTTCTGCTTGCCGTAGCGCTCGATGAAAAATGCCTTCATTGCCGATGCTCTTGTCGGTAGAAACCCGCCGGCATAGCGGCGGGTCTGAATGAGGTCAGGCCTGAGTCAGATAACGTTGCGCCACTGCCGACTGGCGGATCTGCCCCAACAGCCCCTGCCGCGCGGTTTGCATGGCATCCCAGAGCTCGCCTTCGTGCAGCGGCGGGATGGTCACGACTTCGCGACGGTCGAAACCGACCAGCGCGGCATCGACCATATCGCCGACTTCCATGATGTCGGTGAGGGTGTTGATGTCGATACCGGCGCGGTCCCAGATTTCCGTGCGAGTGGCCGCAGGCAATACGGCTTGCACATACACGCCTTGTGGCGACAGTTCCAGGCTCAGGCCCTGGGAGAGGAACAGTACGAACGCCTTGGTCGCGCCATACACCGACATGCCGAACTCCGGCGCCAGGCCCACCACCGAGCCGATGTTGATGATCGCGCCGTCGCCGGCCTTGGCCAGACGCGGGGCGATCGCACTGGCCAAACGCACCAGCGCCGTGGTGTTGAGCGCGACCAGTTGCGCCACGCTGTCGGTGCTCTGCTCGATGAAGGTACCGGACTGCGCCGCTCCGGCATTGTTGACGAGGATGCCGATGCGCGCGTCGTCACGCAGACGCGCCTCGACGGTTTGCAGGTCGCTCAGTTGCGTCAGGTCGGCCTGTAGCACTTCGACATTGACGTTGTGTTCAGCGCGCAAACCGGCAGCAAGGGTGTCCAGGCGCGCCTGGTCACGGGCGACCAGCACCAGATCGTGCCCGCGTTGGGCGAAACGTGCGGCGTAGACCGCGCCGATGCCGGTGGAGGCGCCAGTAATCAGAACAGTAGGGCGAGTAGTCATGGTGTGGGCTCTTTGTCAGTTGAAGACTGATTGCGGGCCTTTAGGATGATGATCCAAATCTAAACTGTCAACGGTTTTGATTATGGCCAACATCTATGTATCATCGGCCGATGAATTTTCAGCGCTGGAGGTATTCAACATGCGCGTATCCAAGGCTCAGGCTCAGGCCAATCGCGAGCACATTGTCGAAACGGCATCAGTGATGTTCCGCGAACGCGGTTATGACGGGGTCGGCGTGGCTGACCTGATGGCGGCCGCCGGTTTTACTCACGGCGGTTTCTACAAACACTTCGGCTCCAAGGCCGACCTGATGGCCGAAGCCTCGGCCAACAGCCTGGCGCAGTCCACGGCCGCCGCCGAAAGCATGAGCGTGCAGGATTTCATCGATGTGTACGTGTCGCGCGACCATCGCGACGGCCGCTCCACCGGTTGCACCATGGCAGCGCTGTGCGGCGATGCGGCGCGGCAGTCGGGGGACGTGAAAGCGGCGTTCGCTGAAGGTATCGAGCGCACGTTGCAGACGCTTGGCGAGAAATACCCGACGGCAGCGGATGCACCGCAAGGTGAGGGCCGAACCCGGATGATCGACCTGCTGGCCCGGGCGGTCGGGGCGATCATGCTGTCGCGCGCCTGCCCGGATGATTCGGCGCTGGCCGATGAGATTCTGGCGGTGTGTCACGCTTCGATGACTGAGTCGCTGCCCGCGATCGAAACTGCGCAAGAAGCCACGCAGGACAGCTGAAGCGATCAGTGCTGGCGGTGCAGGGCCTTGTCGAGTGCCGCCAGCAAAACCTCTTCTTCGAAGGGTTTGCACAGGCATTCAAACGCCTGGTAATGCCCGGACTCAGCCAACGCCGCCTCGTCCCAATGGGCGGACATGCAGATCACCGGAAACTGTCGCGGCAGCTGGCGCATCACGTCGATGCCGGACAGGCCGGGCATGCGCAGATCCAGCAGCAGGCAGGCGATTTCGGCGAAGTCGGCTTCGGCGAGAAACGCTTCGCCACTGGCATAAACCTGCGCGCGATACCCGACCGAACGCAGCAGATTCGACAGGCTTTTGCGCACCGACGCGTCGTCATCGACGATGCAGACAATCGTCGGTCGGGTGTTCTCGATCGCCGTCGGGCGACCCGCCGGGCCGCTCACGACAGGCTCGATGGGCCAGGCGAAGGCGCAGCGCTGATCAGTCCGTAGAGTTCGACGAGGTTGACCAGCGAGCGGGTCTGCATCTTCGCCATGATGTGTTTGCGATGAACCTTGGCGGTCACTTCACTGGTGCCCAATTGGTTGGCGATCTGCTTGTTCGACAGACCGCCGACAATCAGCGGCAGCACCTCGCGCTCACGCGGTGTCAGCTGCGCCGCCAATTGCCGCACGTGCTGAACCCGTTGCCATTGATTGAACGCAGTCGCGGCGTGTTGACGGGTGCTGCGCAGAATGCCGAGCAGTTCATCGTCATTGAATGGCTTGGTCAGGAACTCCACCGCGCCGGCCTTCATCGCCTGCACCGACATCGGAATCGTGCCGTGGCCGGTCATGAAGATCACCGGCCACGGCAAGCCGCGCTCGTTCAGCGCCGCCTGCAATTGCAGGCCTGTGGTTTCGGGCAGGCTGACGTCGAGCAACAGGCACGCCGGGCCATTGGCGATGTCGGCCTCGAGCAGTTCTTCAGCGGACTGGAAAATCCGGTGCTCGATGCCTTCGGCGCGCAACAAGCGGCTCAATGCGCTGCGCACGCAGGCCTCATCGTCAACGATGAACACCGGCACCGATTGCGTATCGACCGACGGCGGCTGCGCTACCATCGGCGCCGAGGCCAGGGCGTTGAACACGGGCAGTTTGGGTTCGCGGTCTTTCAATAATCGGTAACCTCGACGGGCAACCGTCTGGATGATTTCTTTTTCCCCGAGCAGTTTGCGCAGCGAGGAAATCTGCACTTGCAGATTGTTCTCTTCGACGACGATGTCCGGCCACACCTGATTGATCAGCTCGTCCTTGCTGACGATGCGCCCATCGGCCTGCATCAGTACCGAAAGTATTTCGAACGCCCGCCCGCCCATGCGCAAGGGCCGGCCATTGAGAAAGGCTTCGCGCCGTTCCAAAGAAATCGTGGCTTGGCCGAGTCGGATCATGCGGGCCTCTGCGTTGCGGTGAGAAGGACAGGGCGCGGGCGCCGGGTTATCAGGCTCGTACGCTAGGGGACGGCCTGGCATAAAGCAATTATCCCGAGGGATAAGACGTGCGCTTGTATAGCGCAAGAAACAGCCGCGCAAGGCTCTGGACGGCCATCTTGAGGCTGCGGACGGACATCAGCGCAGCGGCTGGCCCTCTGGCAAAAAAACGCTGGGTATACTTCGCCACCAGCCTGAATCCCATTTCCAGCGGTGAATGCGTATGCCCGGCCAGCCATCCTCCTCTGCAATTTCCCGCGTGGCCGATGCGCCGATGCTCGATGAAGCATGGCTGGAGAACTGTCGGTTCAGTCTGCTGCGCCGTGACCATGAACTGACCTGGTTCAGCCTTCAAGACAGCCACTCGGGCCAGAGCTGGTTCGCCGTGCGTGCGCCGATCCAGCGTCCGGCGCTGTGCCAGCGGCTGGAGCGCGATTTCCATTTGCAGTTGCCTTCGCAGTGGGCGCTCAACCCGCTCGCGCTGATTCGCTCGGCGGACGGGCCGGTGTTGGTCTACCCGCAATGGGGCGCGCCGCTGGCTGGACTGATCGACGCCGCCGGCTTACCACTCGGACGGGTGCTGAATATCGCCGTCGCCGCCGCGAATGCGCTGGTCCACTCTCGCCATCCGGAAACACCGCAAAACCCTGTGGGAGCGAGCCTGCTCGCGAAAGCGTCAGTCCAGCCGACATCACCCTTGACTGACCCAGCGCTTTCGCGAGCAGGCTCGCTCCCACAGTGTTCTTTATTGCCTTGGCATCTGCTGGTCTATGCCGACGACAACGTCAGGCTGATGGGCTTTCACACCCACGCGCAGGAAACGCCGGCGACCGAACTGCCGAGCCTGGAACACTGGCCTTATCTGGCGCCGGAACAGCTGCAGCACGACGGCGTCGATTCCGATGAGCGCAGCGACGTCTATGCGCTGTCGGCAATCATCTACGAGGCGTTGACCGGGCGCCCGCCGCTGATCGCTCGCGACGCCTCGCAATGGCTGCATGTGCACGCCGCCGTCCAGCCTTTGTCGCCAGCGCAATACCAACCCGACCTGCCGCAAGGCATTTGTCATGTGCTGCTCAAAGGCCTGGCCAAGGAGCCGGACGCGCGCTATCAAAGCATCGAATCGCTGGCCGCCGATCTGACCTGGTGCCTGCGCCAATGGCAGAAAAAAGGTCAGATCGAAGCGTTCCGCCTCGGTGCCTTCGACGCGCGGGCGACGGCCACGCGCGGCGATGTGCTGTTTGGTCGTGATGACGAACGTCAGCAGCTGCTTGAACAGATCCAGCGCGTGCGCAGCGACGGCATCGCTCGCGTGCTGCTGGTTGCCGGCGCACCGGGAGCGGGGAAGTCGACGCTGATCCAGCAAGTCCTGCGTAGCCAGGCACCCGGTTATTGGGCCAGCGGCAAGATCGAACTGCTGAACAATGACCGGCCCTTCGCGCCGCTGGCGCAGATTTTTCAGTCTCTGATCAGCCAAGTGTTGACCAAGCCCACGCTGGCCTTGCAGGCCTTGGCCGAGCAACTGCGCGAAACCCTCAAGGGCCGTGGCCGCTTGCTGCTGGACCTGGCACCGGAAGCCGAACTGCTGATCGGCGCCACCGCCGAACTGCCGAACATGCCGGCGCGCCACGCCCTGGATCGGGTCAATCGGGCGCTGCTCGATGTGCTCGAAGTCTTTGCGCAACCGGGGCATCCGCTGCTGCTGTTTATCGACGACTTGCAGTGGGCTGACGACTCGACACAGGCGTTTCTCAAAGCCTTTATCGCCCGACCGACGCGGCATCTGCTGCTGGTTCTGGCGTATCGCGAGGGCGAGTTGACGGAGCATCCGGGCGGCTGGCTCGATGAGATGCGCAGAGCACCCGCGCTGCCAGTCAGTGACCTTCGACTAGGGCCGCTGTCGGTGCAGGCCGTTGCGCAACTGATGGCGGTCGAACTCGATGCTGACGTCGACAACCTCGAGGCGCTGGCCCGCGTCGTGCACTTCAAAACCGCCGGCAATCCGTTGTTCGTCAGCCAGGTGGCGCGCGCGTTGGTGGACGAGCGTCTGCTGCGTTTCGACGCGACAACGCGGCGCTGGGTGTGGAATCAGGCCGAAGTGAACGGCTATCGCTACGCCGACAACGTGGCCGAATTGATGGTGCAACGCTTGCAGCGTCTGCCGGCCAGTGCCCGTGAAGTGTTGCGCACCGCGGGTTACGTCGGTGGCCGCTGTGACGAAACGCTGTTGGGCGATTTGCTGGGGGACGATCCGGCGCAATTGCTGCGTGACGTGGATTATCTGGTCAGCGCCGGATTTCTCCTGCGCGAGCCTGGCCAACTGCTGTTTCCCCACGATCGGGTGTTGGAAGCCGCCGCTGCGCTGACCGCACCGGCCGGGCGTTCGGCTGAGCATGCGCGCATCGCTGCCGCCATGCTCGATCAATGCGGCGAGCAGCGGCAGGCGCGCGTCTTCGACATCGCCAGTCAGATTCAGCGCAGCGCCGGCAATGCGCTGCAAGCGCCTCGACGCGCTGAATTCATCCAGTTATTGCTCGAAGCTGCCGAGCGCGCCCGCGATAGCGCCGCTGTCGAGCAGGCCGTGGATTATCTGCGCAGCGCCGAGGTGTTACTCGGCGACAACGGCTGGACGCAGCTCTACCCGCAAGCCTTCGCGGCGCGCTGGCTGGCAGCCGACTGCGCGATGTTGCTGGCGGATCTGCCCGGCGCGCAACAGCGTCTCGACGATTGCCTGGAACACGCTGCCACCGTGCTGGACCGCGCGAAAACCTACCGCCTGCGCGCCAGCCTGCGCACCTTGCATTCCGATTACCACGGCGCGATCGGCGAAGCGCTGGCCGGTCTTGCGTTGCTCGACATTGACCTGCAGCGACAACCCTCGAAGGCGCAACTGGGCGAAGCGTTCGAACGGGTTCGGCAATTGGTCGGTGCGCGACGGATCGCTGAGTTGACGGCGTTGCCCAAAGCCAACGAGCCGCGAATCGAAGTGGCCATGGAGCTGCTGAGCACGCTGATCGCCTCGTTCTTCGTGCAGGACGACATTGCTTTTTTGCACCTGGCGAAGATGGTCGAACTGACTTTGCTCCATGGCACCACGCCGAGCAGCGGCTACGGTTTCGCCTGGTACGGCGTGATGATCGCCGACCGTTATGGCGAATATCTGGACGGTGTTGCTTTCGCCGAACTGGCGCTCGATCTGACTGATCTGCACGGCTATGAGGCGGGGCGCACCGGCACGCTGGTGGCGCTGGATCAGGTCAGCGCGTGGACCCGGCCGATGGCTTACGCGCGGCAGAAGGCTTTCGCCGCGTTTGAGTGCGGTCAGGCCGGCGGCGATCTGGGCATGTCGTGTTACGCCTGCAACCACATCGGCTCCGATCTGCTGTTCATGGGCGAGCCGCTGCCAAACGTGTTGAACGAGCTGGACGTCGGCCTGAGTTGGGTGCGGCAGTTTCACTACATCGACATCGAGCGCATTCTCCTGGCGCAACAGGCGTTTGCCAGCGATTTGCGCAATGGGCCTGAGCCTCGTTCGATCGCAATGCTGGATGCTTTGGAACATGACCGTTTCGGCCCGCTGCATCGCGACCGCGTTTCACAGCCGACGCTGTTGTGGATGTGGTTGTATTCGGGCATGTCGGCGTTCTATTTCGGTGAAGTGCGTTACGCGTTGCGCCGTTTCGAAGACGCCGAGGCGTTGACCTGGTCGCTGCCGGCGCACATTGATCTGGCGCATTACTACCTGTTCTACAGCCTGGCACTGGCCAGTCCCGAGGCGCCGGGCTCTGTTGCCGAAAAACTGCAGAAGCTGGAGCAGCAACGGCAGCGTTTTCTGCCATGGGTCGAGCTCAATCCTTCGACCTTCAGCAACAAACTGCTGCTGATCGAAGGCGCGATGGCCCGCGTGCGCGGCGAAGGGCTGGCCGCCATTCGCTGCTTCGACCAAGCGCAAATCGCGGCGGCCGCTGCCGGGTTTATCCATGAGCAAGCACTGGCACATGAACAACTGGCCGAGGTCTGCCTGGTCAACGGCCTGGTCTCCGGCACGCATCATCACCTGCGTGTTGCGCGCGACTGCTATGTGCTGTGGGGCGCTGAAGCCAAGGCGCGCCAGCTCGAAGCGCAGCATCCGTTTCTCGCCCACGAGCATTCCCTTCAAGCGGGAACGCCGGTGACGCGGGTGCGCCTTGACCTGGAAGTCGGCATTGAAGCGGCACGCGCGGTCTCGCAAGAGGTGTTGCTTGATCGGCTGGTGGAGACCTTGATGAATCACTTGATGATTCAGGCCGGTGCCGATCGCGGCGCGCTGCTGTTGGTCGCCGAGGGTGAGTTGCAATTGGCCGCTGCCGCGCATGTCGAGGCGGGCAACGTGCGGGTCAGTCAGGACAACGATCGCTCGCTGGAGCAGATCGCGCCGGTTTCAGTACTCAATTCGACCATGCGCACGCGCACGCCGCTGGTGCTCGACGATGCCCGCGCCGACTGCCCGCAAGCTTACAGCGCTGACTTGCGCGAGCGGCAGACGCGCTCGCTGATGTGCCTGCCGTTGCTCAAGCAAGGCGCGCTGATCGGTCTGGTGTATCTGGAAAACAGCCTGGTACCGAAGCTGTTCAGCGCCGAACGCCTGACCATGCTGGAAATCCTCGCCTCGCAGGCAGCGGTGTCGCTGCAGACCGCACGGCTGTACGCGCAACTGGTCGAAGACAACCGCTTGCGCGCGCAGATGGAAGCCGACTTGCGCAGCTCGCGGGCGGAACTGGCGCGCAACTCGCACCTGAAAATGATGGGCGAACTGTCGGCCTCGATCGCCCACGAAATCAGCCAGCCGCTGCTGGGCATTTCATCGAACGCCTCGGCCAGTCTGCGCTGGCTCAAGCGCGACACGCCTGATCTCGACGAGGCTATTCAGGGACTGGAAGACATCCGCTCCGACAGCGCCCGTGCCACCGAGATCGTCCAGGCCTTGCGCGCATTGGCCAGGCAGGCGCCGTTGCAACGATTGCCGGTGTCGATTGACGCGTTAATCGGTGAGGTCGTGCAACTGACGGCCAGCGATGTGCACAATCGCGGGGTGAGCTTGCACACGCAACTCAACGCTGCTGACCCGGTACTGGGGGATCGGGTGCAGATCCAGCAGGTGATCTACAACCTGATCGTCAACGCGCTGGAAGCAATGGCTGGGCAGGGCGTGAGTGACGGGCGCCTGGTGATTGAGTCGACGCTGTCCGATGGGCAGGTCTGCGTGGCTTTTCAAGACAACGGGCCGGGGATCGCCGAGCATCAGCGTGAAGAAATTTTCGATGCGTTCTTCACCACCAAGGGCAGCGGCATGGGCATGGGCCTGGCGATTTGCCGAACGGTGATAGGCGCCCATGGCGGGACGTTGCGCGTGGAAGACAGCGAAGAGGGCGCGCGGATCTGTTTCAGACTGCCGCTTGCGCCGGACGCCAGGATCAAAAGCCCCTCACCCTAACCCTCTCCCGGAGGGAGAGGGGACTGACCGGGGTGTTTGGGGGAGATACGCCGACGTGAAAGTCCGAGTTGAACTCAGGACTGGAAAAACACCAAATCAGCTCCCTCTCCTCGGGGAGAGGGCTGGGGTGAGGGGGGAGTTCACCGCCGTACCAACGCCGACCACCAGCGCTCTACCGCAAAAAAAAGCCGCGAAAAATCGCGGCCAAAAGGGAGGAGTGAACAAAACCCTTTGAAATCCGACTCAGGGCCGCAGTTCCGTCAAGCGCTGGCCCATCGTCGAATTCAGCAACCCATCGCTGAGCCGCCACACATCCGCATCCACCAGCGCCACCCGCGCTCCGCACATCAGTTGGCGCCAGACCTTCGGCGGCATTCCCACCATGCGCCCGAACGTGCGGGTGAAGTGCGAGTGATCGGAAAATCCGCATTCATAAACAATCTCGGTAATCGCCATCGAGGTCAGCAAAAGCCCTTTGGCCTTGTCGATCTTCATCTTCAGCATCCATTCCTGAGGCGAGCAGCCGGTGACGATCTTGAACGCCCGGGAAAAGTGGCTGCGTGAAAGATTGCAATGTTCGGCAATCTCGCTGACGCGCAGGCTGCGGCTCAGATCGTGCAGCATGTAGGCCTTGGCGCGGCGTTCCTGCCAGCCGGACAGTGCGCCCAGTGGGCGCGCCAGGTGGCAGGAAGGGTCTGACTTCACCGATTGCGGGTTCATGGCGGCTCTCCTGATCGATGGGCAAAGTCTGGCCGCAGGCTTTATTTAAAGTCCTTAAACAAACCTTAAAAGTTATGAAGCCCAAGCCTCAGGCGTGAAACGGATAATCGACATAACCACGCTGATCGCCGCCGAAGAAACTGCTCGGATCCGGCGTGTTCAGTTCAAGCCCGTCGTGCAGCCGACGCGGCAGGTCCGGGTTGGCCAAAAATGGCCGGCCAAAAGCAATGATGTCGGCGCGATCGGCGTTCAGCGCCTGTTCAGCGGACTCGGCGTCGTAACCGCCAGCGAGGATCAGCACGCCGTTCCAGGTCTGGCGCAACTGGGCGATGATCGCGTCCCAGCGCGGGTCGAAGTTTTCGTCCTTGACCGTGCCGACCATGGCCGGCTCGACCAGGTGCAGGTAGGCCAGATTCCACTGGTTGAGCGCTTCGACCAGATAACCGAAGGTCGCTTCAGGCGTGTCATCGCCCATGCCCATGAAGCGGCCCATTGGCGTCAGACGTACGCCGACGCGCTCGGCGCCGACTTCATCAGCCACGGCAGCGACCACTTCGAGCAAAAACCGCGCACGGTTTTCCACACTGCCGCCATAGGCGTCATCACGCTGGTTGCTGTTGCTGTTGAGAAACTGGTCGAGCAGATAACCGTTGCCGGCATGGATCTCCACGCCGTCCATGCCAGAGTTCAACGCGTTGCGCGCAGCGCGGCGATAGTCTTCGACGATGTCGGCGATTTCCGCCGTTTCGAGAGCGCGCGGCACTGGCACATCACCCCACACGCCATTGCCTTGTTCATCGACGATAAAGGTCTTCCCCGGCACTGGCAGGGCGCTTGGCGCCACTGGCAAACCGGCGTCAGGCTGGAAACTCGGGTGGGAAACCCGGCCGACGTGCCACAGCTGCATGAAGATCAGACCGTCGGCCTCGTGCACCGCCGTGCTGACTTCGCGCCACGCCTGCACTTGCGCATCGGTGTAGATCCCCGGCGTCCACGCATAGCCCTGGCCCTGTTGGGAGATCTGCGTGGCCTCGGTGATGATCAGCGCAGCACTGGCGCGTTGGCGGTAGTACTCGGCGTTCATCGCCGTCGGCACATCGCCCGGCTGGCCGGCGCGTGAGCGGGTCAGGGGCGCCATCGCCACGCGGTGGGCAAGGGTGTAAGGGCCGAGTGCGATAGGTTGAAACAGGCGACGGGTCATGGGTAGCTCCGGATTTCGGTGAGTAGGATTCAAGCGCGGCAGCCAGGTGCCGCGCGCTGTGCAGGTAACTTAACCGGGGGTGGCGGGGCTGATAATCCGTGGCCGGCGCTACGCAGTTTTGCGCGCAACGCAACGGCACCCGCGCTCATCGCTGATGAACGCGGGCGTGGTTCAGGCGGGTTGGCTCGAGCGAGTCAGCGGCAGATTCAGCCAGCGCCGGCCGGTGGCATTGCTGACCGCGTTGCCGAGAGCAGCAGCCATTGGCCCTTGGACGATTTCGGCAGCACCGAGGAAGGGTTCGCCCGGTTGATCAAGCAAATGCACGTCGACTTTTTTTGGCAATTGCGTAAAGCGCAGAATTGGATAACCGCTCCAGTCGTAGCTGCGAATGCCGCCGGCGTCGTAGGCGACTTTTTCGTAGAGCGTCCAGCTGGCCGACTGGACGATGCCGCCCTCGACCTGATTGCGCAGGCCATCTGGGCTGACAATCTGGCCAACATCGACCGCTGTCACCACATGATCGACACGGATCTCGCCGGTTTGCGGATGCACCCGCAATTTCACCGCAAGGGCGCAGTAACCCATGATGTTTTTGTAGCGGGCGAAGGCAAAACCGATCCCCGCGCCGGGCTCGTTGCTCTTGTGGGGCCAGCCGATTTCGTCACGCACGCGTTCAATCACAGCCCGGGCACGTGGGTCGCTCAGATGCGCCAGGCGCAACGCCAGCGGATCAAGGCCAGCCTTGATCGCCAACTCATCAATACCCGCCTCGATGGCGAAGATGTTGATGTGCGCACCCAGCGAGCGCATGGCCGAAGTGCGGAACGGCATGGTGGTGACGAAATTCATGTTGATCCGCGTCGCGCCCAGCTCGTACAGCGGCACCGCGTTGCGATCGCCATCACCTTCGGGTTGGGCGATCGGCACCGAGGGCGCCGAGGTGAAGGGTTTCGCCAACAGGCGTGCCGGCAGCAGGCGCCCGGCATTGACGATGCGTTCGTTGTGCGGCGTGGTCCACAGCTCGTAGTTCCAGTCCTGCAAACGGCCCTGACTGAGGCCGGCATCGACTTCGGTGACCATCGCCGAACTGTACGGCTCCCAGAGATTTTCCTGCTCGCGCATCCATTGCACCCTGACCGGCGTGCCCGGCAGGCGCATGGCGATCAGCGCGGCATCGGCGGCGGCATCATCGGCGCCGTTGTGGCCATAGCAACCCGAGCCTTCGGTATGAATGCAGCGCACGCGGTCCGGCGGCAGCCGCAGCATCTCGGCGATACCGGCGCGCAGCGGATAGACGCCCTGGGTGTGGGTCCACACTGTGAGCACGCCGTCGTTGAACCAGGCCACCGCACAGGACGGGCCGATCGAACCGTGTATCAAATATTGCTTGGTCACCCGCGCTTTGAAACGCGTTTCGGTCGCGCCGCCGGGATTGCCGTTGTTGCTGATCGGATAGCGCTTGGAGGGCAATTGCTTGAGCAAATCATGAATCCCGGCGGCTTCGGGAATCGCCTCGCCGCCGCTCCACTTGGCACTTTCCATGCCGGCGCGCATGGCCTTGATCGCTTGCCACTCATCATGGGCGACCACGGCCAGATAGTTGCCGTCGCGAATCACTTTGACCACGCCGTTCAACGCCTCGATGGACGCGGCATCGAACGCCTGTAACGTGCAGCCGGGACGCGGCGGGCGAATCACCCGCGCATGCAGCATGCCCGGCAGGCGCATGTCTTGCACGAACGCCGCGCCGCCGCTGACCTTGGCCGGTATGTCCAGACGCGGCAGGTTGTGCCCGATCAGTTTGAAATCGGCCGCCGCCATCGCCGGTGATTGCGCCTTGGCGTACTGGTGCACATCGACATGCCTGACCGCGTCGGCATAAGCCATGCGCTGGCCGGTCGGCCCTTCGATGATGCCGTCGCGAGTGCTCAGTTGCACAGCGTCGATTTGCCAGCTGCGCGCGGCGGCGTCGACGAGCATTTCTCGCACCTGCGCGGCAGCGTTGTACAGCGCGGTGCCGCTGTCGAAAATGCTGTGGCTGCCGGCGGTGTAGCCTTCGTTGGGCGTCAGCGCGGTGTCGGCGGTGAGCAAGTTGATCGCGCTGGCCGGCACCTGCAAACGCTCGGCGGCGATTTGCAGCAACGCGGTTTTCACCCCGGTGCCCAGTTCGACCTTGCCGGTGTACACGGTGATGCCGTCGGCGCCGATGCGAATCCACGCGTCGAGGTATGGGTTGGTGCGCAGGCTGCCGGGCAGATCGGGGGCCAGCACCACGGTGCCAAGGGTGTCGACTTCGGTGTCGGCCAAGGCACGCCGCGCTACCGGCATCAGGGTGAAGGCCATGAGCAGCGCGCCGCCACGCAGAAAGGCCCGGCGGCTGGGGTTCAAGCCGTTTGCTTCGCTCATGTCCGGCTCCCGTTGTGCCCGGCCACCTGCTTGATCGCCTCGATGATGCGCAAATGGGTGCCGCAACGGCACAGATTGCCGGCCATGTGTTCGCGGATGGTTTGTTCGTCCGGGTGCGGATCGTTTTCGAGCAAAGCCTGCGCGCGCATCAGCATGCCGGCGATGCAGTAACCGCATTGCGCGGCCTGCTTGTCGATAAATGCCGCCTGCAACGGGCCGGGTTTCTCTGCGCTGCCGAGGCTTTCCACGGTGCGGATCTTTTTCCCCTCAAGGCCTGCGCAAGGCGTCAGGCAGGCGAACACCGGTTGGTCGTCGACGATCACCGTGCACGCGCCGCACTGGCCCAGGCCACAGCCGTACTTGGCGCCGTTGAGGTTCAAGTGGTTGCGCAGCGCATACAGCAGCGGCATGTCCGGCTCCAGATTAAGCGCTTGGGCGGCTCCATTGACGGTGAGAGTGATCTGGCTCATTTCGTCTCCTGACGTAACGCTTCAATAGTGGAAGAAAGGTCGGCCCATGGCTGATCGGGTCTGGCTTGCTCGCGCAGATACGCGGCGAGGGCGCCGAGCTGGGCGTTGTCGAGGCTGGCGGCGAATGGCGGCATCACCGGGCCGGGCGCGCCGGGAATGGCGGGCACGCCTTCGAGCACGGTCTTGAGAAAGTTGCGCGAGCTGGCCGCTTGCAGCGCCGAAGTGCTTTGCAGGCCTGGGCGGCCGTCGATTTCGCGCATCGGCGCGGCGGGCGCGTGACATCCGGCGCAGGCGCTGCTGAAGAGCAGGGCGCCGGTTGTGTGATCCGCTGGAATACCTGGCTGCTTTTTCGCGGTGGTTTCGCTCACCGCGTGCGGGTTTTGCAGGCTCAGCAGGTAGTCGGCAATCGCTTCGGCTTCACTGGCCGGCAAGCGCGCCAGACTCAGGCTGACCGGGCGCATCGGGCCGGCGGGTGTGCCGTGACCATCGACGACATCGGCGCGCAGATAGCCGACCAATTGCTCGCGATTCCACGGATTGGCGCGTTGCCCGAGGCCGACCAGGGCCGGCGCTTCCCAGCCATCGACGCTGCCGCCCTGCAGATACTCCGAAGATTTCTCCGCGCCAATCAGGTTCAGCGGCGAATGGCAGCCGGCGCAGTGGCCCGGGCCGTCGACCAGATAGCGTCCGCGATTCCATGCCGCGCTGTGTTCGGCCAGCGGCGTCAGTGGCTCGCCATGCAGAAACAGCAGATTCCAGAACGACACCAGCGGGCGGATGTTCATCGGGAAATTCATCTGGTTCTGCCGCGCCGGGGCGTGTACGGCGGGGCCGCTCATCAGGTAGGCATAGGCGTCGGCGATGTCTTCGGAGCTCATGCGCCGGTAGTGCACGTAAGGAAACGCCGGGTAGAGAAAGTGGCCGTCGCGGGCAATGCCTTCACGCATCGCCCGCTCGAAGGCCGGCAATGACCATTCGCCGATGCCGGTCTGCGCATCCGGGGTGATGTTGGTGCTGTACAGCGTGCCGAACGGCGTCACCAGCGGCAGCCCGCCAGCCAGGTATTCGCCGCCGGGGCGGGTGTGACACACCGCGCAGTCGCCGGCCTCGACCACCCGTGCGCCGCGTTGCAACTGCGCAGTATCGAATGACGTGGGGCGTTTGATTGGCGCGATCGCCGGGCGCCACATCAGCGCGACGGCGACGATCAGACCGATCACCGCGAGCACGGCGACGCTGATCCACAGGGTTCTGGATTTGAGCAAATGGCTGTTCATGGTCGGCAGAAAAACGCGGCGGACAGTGGCAGGACGAGTGCAGTGCGGGTCATGGAAACGCTCCTTGTAGCAGCCGGGGGAAGGGCGCCGATGCGGACGTCAGCGCCAGGGCCAAAGCGTAGAGAAGACGCTTGCAGCGGAGAATCACCGGCCCACGCAACAGCGCGTTGCGCCACAAGCAACGTTGCGCGCCGCGCATCAGTGCGTTGCCAGTGGCACGGATTCTCGCTGCCGCCGGCTGACCGTAGCCTTGGCACAACTTTCCCGAACTCAACGAGGTGTCACCATGCTTACGGGCAACCCTGCCGTTGCGGCCCCGGCCGAACAGCCTGCTTCACTCTCCGGCCTGATGGTCGCGTTTCTGGCCTTCTGCTGCGGCGCGGTCGTCGCCAACCTGTATTACGCGCAGCCCATCGTCGAACTGATCGCGCCGCAGATCGGCCTGTCCAGCGCCAATGCCAGTCTGATCGTGTCGCTGACCCAATTCGGTTATGCGCTGGGCTTGTTGCTGCTGGTGCCGCTGGCCGATCTGATGGAGAACCGCCGTCTGGTGGTCGGCTTCACCCTCGCTGCGAGTGTCACGCTGCTGTGTGCTGGCCTGACTCATTCGCCGTCGCTGTTTCTGCTGCTCTCTTTGCTGATCGGCCTGACCTCGGTGGCGGTGCAGATTCTCGTGCCGTTGGCCGCGCATCTGGCGCCGGAAGCCAGCCGGGGGCGCGTGGTCGGCAACATCATGAGCGGCCTGTTGTTGGGGATTCTGCTGTCGCGGCCGCTGTCGAGTCTGTTGGTTGAAGTGTTCGGCTGGCGCGGGGTGTTTTACAGCGCGGCGGCACTGATGGCGGTGATCGCGCTGATTACCGCTGTGGCATTGCCGCGCCGGGTGCCGACGCACAAAGCCACTTATGTCGCGTTGATCGGTTCAGTGTTTGCCCTGGCCCGGCGCTTTCCTGTGTTGCGCCAGCGTTCGCTGTATCAGGGTTTGCTGTTCGCCAGTTTCAGCCTGTTCTGGACCCTGGCGCCAATTGAGCTGATGCGTCATCACGGCTTCAGCCAGGCGCAAGTCGCGATCTTCGCCCTGGTCGGTGCGGTGGGTGCAATTGCCGCGCCGATTGCCGGGCGTCTGGCCGATGCCGGGCACGGTCGTCGCGGTACCTTGGTGGCGTTGCTGCTGGCGCCGCTGTCACTGTTGATCGCCGCGTTGCCGGGCAGTGGTTACGTATGGCTGGTGGTGTGTGCGGTGCTACTGGACTTTGCCGTGCAATTGAACATGGTCCTCGGCCAGCGTGAGGTCTACGCCCTCGACCCGCACAGCCGCGCACGCCTGAATGCGGTGTACATGACCAGCATTTTCGTTGGCGGCGCCCTCGGCTCACTGGTCGCCAGCCCGCTGTACGAACACTTCGGCTGGAACCTCTCGGCCGTCGCCGTAGCGGTGTTGCCGGCGCTGGCGCTGGCAATGTTCCTGGGTCGCAAGGCTGATGGCTGAGGTCGCGATGAGGCCCGGCAAGCACGACGATACAAGACGTGTGGCGAGCGCTGATGCACAATCAGCGGCGTTCCCTCACCACCGGACCCCGCTTATGGACAAGTTGCTGGCCTTGAAGATGTTTGTTGAAACCGTGCGCTGCGGAGGCTATTCCTCGGCGGCGCGCAAGCTTGGGATTTCGACGTCTTCGGTGACACGGCAAGTGGCGGGGCTGGAAAACGAGTTGGGCGCCAGCCTGCTCAATCGCACCACGCGCAACACCAGCGTGACCGTCGCCGGCCAGACCTATTTCGAGAAAGCCGTGGCGATTCTTGATGCCATCGACGAAGCCGACGCGGTGGTCGCCGATCGTGGCAGTGATGCCCAGGGCCGCTTGCGCATCAGCGTACCGGTGGAGTTTGGCCGCCGGCTGATTGCGCCGCACCTGAGTCGCCTGCTTGAACGCCATCCCGGGCTGGAGATCAGTCTGTCGCTGAGCGATCAGGTCAGCGATTTGCTCAGCGAGCAGATCGACGTTTCGGTGCGGCTCGGCTCGACGGTGGTCAGCGAAGACATCGTCAGCAAACGCGTCGGCCACTTTCAGCGTTGGATTGTCGCCAGCCCGGATTATCTGGCGCGCAGCGGCGTGCTCGAACATCCGCGGGATCTGCTCGAGCATCAATGCCTGCGTTTCGATTACGGCGGCAGCCATCACCACTGGACCTTTCAGGGCGACGAAGAGCCGATTCAGCTCAACGTCCAGGGTCGCCTGCAAAGCAACAACGCCGACATCCTGCGCGAAGCCGCGATTGGCGGTGGCGGGGTGGCGTTGCTGGCCGACTGGCTGGTGCGCGACGACGTCGCCGCCGGGCGCCTGACGCGCTTGCTTGAGCATTATGAAGTCAACCCCGGCAGCGCCAGCAGTTGCATCAACGCGTTGTACCTGCCCAACCACCGTGGTTCGAGCCGGATCAACGTGTTCATCGATTTTCTCGTGGAAATCCTCAAACCCGCTGCTTAGCACTGCACACTCTGTTGCTGCAGCCGCTGCACACTGCTTGTATGCTTGCGCCCCGGAACACGTGGCCGCCGTGAGTGCCGACGTTCGAATGATGGCTGGAATGGATACCGGACTTCCTTAAGGTACTGACGTGAAGCGTGATACTCGCCTTGTAATGCTCCTGCTGCTGGTGATCGGTTGTTCCCTGACTTCGCTGACGATCTGGAAAGTCTGGTCTTCGCGCGAGCGTGCGCTGGCGGAAGTCGACGTGCATGGCCTGAACCTGACCCAGGCGCTCAACACCTACACCGAAGGCATCGTCCGGCAAAGCTCGCTGCTCTTGCTCGGGCTGGTCGAGCGTCTGGAAACCGAGGGCAACGGCCCGGCGCAGATTCAGCGCATCCAGAGCCTGATCGACCGCCAGCAGCCGCTGATGCCCCAGCTCAGCGGCATCATCATCTATGACCGGAACGGGCATTGGCTGATGTCCTCCAACCGGCCGATTCCGGAGGGCGCCAACAGCAGCGACCGCGCCTATTTCATTCATCACCGTGACAGCCCGAGCCGCGAGCCGTTCATTGGCCCGCCGATCCAGAGCCGTGCCAATCACGAATGGGTGGTGACTATCAGTCGGCGCTTCAACGACGACGGCGGGCAGTTCGCTGGCGTGGTAGCGGTGACGCTGGGGGTGGAGAACTTCCTGCGGGTGTTCGGCAAACTCGACGTTGGCCAGGACGGCGCGATCGGTCTGTCTTACACCGATGGCACGCTGCTGGTGCGCTATCCGTTCCGCGAGCAGGACATGGGCCGCAACTTCTCCAAATCGCCGATCTACGCCAAATACCTCGTTGACCGCTCGGTCGGCACTGCCTCCTACACCTCCAGCCTCGACGGTGTCGAGCGGCTCTACGCGTTCCGTAAAAGCGAAAGCCTGCCGCTGATCACCACCGTGGCCCTGGGCAAGGATGAAGCGCTAGCGGCGTGGCGCATCGAAGCGGCGCTGTCGGCGGTGGTAGTGATCGGGCTGCTGGGGCTGACCGGATTGATCGGCTGGTTCCTGATTCTCGATATCCGCCGCCGCACTGAGGCTGAAGAGGCGTTGCGCGATGCCCAACAGCAGCTGCTTGCGTCCAATCGGCAGCTGGAATTGCTGGCGCTGAAGGACGCGCTGACCGGCCTGGCCAACCGCCGCTGTTTCGATGAAACCCTGACCGTGGAAGCGCGG
Organism: Pseudomonas sp. H26/SER47-MNA-CIBAN-0231; assembly: GCF_040310465.1. NCBI lineage: Bacteria > Pseudomonadati > Pseudomonadota > Gammaproteobacteria > Pseudomonadales > Pseudomonadaceae > Pseudomonas > Pseudomonas sp. H26/SER47-MNA-CIBAN-0231. Next base: position 34,960 of record NZ_JBEOPW010000008.1, read on the forward strand.
CGCGCGCAGCGTGACGGGACCTCGCTGGCCTTGCTGATGATCGATATCGACCACTTCAAATTGTTCAACGATGCCTTGGGCCACGTCGCTGGCGATGCCTGCCTGCAAGCGGTCAGCAAGATTCTTGAAGGCTGCGTGCGACGCCCCTCGGATCTGGTCGCGCGCTACGGTGGCGAGGAAATGGCGGTGATCATGCCGGCCACCGACAGCGCCGGTGCGACCGTGGTGGCGCAACTGATGCTCGAGCGTTTGCAGCAGGCGAACATCGCCCACCCGGGCAGTCCGTTTGCTCGGATTACGGTGAGTATCGGCATGGCGGTGGGGACGGGCGCTCAGCTGGATTCGCTGCCGGCGTTGATCCAGACCGCCGATCAGGCGCTGTACCGGGCGAAAGCGGCGGGGCGCAACGGGATGGCCGGGCAGGCCTGAGGCGCACTAGAAAGCTTCGCCGCTATCCAGTTTCGCCAACAGCATTTGTCCGCGTTGCCACAGTGCATCCTGCTTGGCCAGCGGCATGCGGTCGAGGTTCTTGTACATCATGCCCATGCGCTGATTGCCGCGCAGGATATCGCCGTGGCGCATGACGAAATGCCAGTACAGCGCATTGAACGGGCAGGCATCGTCCGCGCTGCTTTCCTTGACCTTGTAGGCGCAGTCGCCGCAGTAATCCGACATTCGATTGATGTACTGGCCGCTGGCGCAGTAAGGCTTGGAGCCGAGATAACCGCCATCGGCGTGCATGACCATGCCAAGGGTGTTGGGTAGTTCGACCCAGTCGAAGGCGTCCATGTAGATCGCCAGATACCACTCACAGATTTCCTTCGGCGCAATCCCGGCGAGCAAGGCAAAGTTGCCGGTGACCATCAGGCGCTGGATGTGGTGCGCGTAGGCATGTTGCAGACTTTGGCCGATGGCCTGGCGCATGCAGTTCATCTGTGTCTGCCCGGTCCAGTAGAACTCCGGCAGCGGACGCGAGTTGCCGAACACGTTGCCCTCGGCGTAATCCGGCATCTTCAGCCAATACACACCGCGCACGTATTCACGCCAGCCGATCAGCTGCCGAATGAAGCCTTCGGCCGCGTTGAGGCCGATGCTCCCCGACCAGTACGCCGCCTCGACATCGCTGCACAGCTGGCGCAGATCGAGCAGGCCGATGTTCAGCGCGGCACTGATCCGCGCGTGAAACAGAAACGGTTCGTCGCTGGCCATGGCGTCCTGGTAATCACCGAAGCCGGCCAGCGCATAGTCGAGAAAGTATTGCCACAGGGCCTGGGCATCGGCGTGGGTCACCGGGTAATTGAAGTCATCCAGCGTGCCGTAATGGCTGGCGAAGCGCTCGCCGACCAATACCAGCACCTCTTGGGTGATTGCATCATTGGCGAAACGCGCCGGGTAGGGCGGTTTGGCGTGTTTGGGCAGGGCCTTGCGATTCTCCGCATCGAAATTCCACGCACCGCCGACCGGCGTGCCGTCGCCATTGAGCAGCAGCCGACTCTTGCGCCGCATCTCACGATAGAAAAACTCCATGCGCAGCTGTTTCTTGCCGCTGGCCCAATTGGAGAATTCTTCGCGGGAGCAGAGGAAGCGGCTGTCTGAATGCCAGTGCACGGGCAAGCCCGAATCTCTGATTGATTGCTCAAGGCGCCAGTCGCCGCATTCGGTGATGTGAATCTGTTCGGCGCCGGTGAGGGTTTGCCAGCGCTGTAGTTCGCCGGGAATTGAGCCGCTGTTGTTCGGGTCATCGAGGGTGACGTACTGGACGCGGAAGCCTTTATCGCGCAACGCCTCGGCAAAGTGGCGCATGGCGCTGAAGATCAGAGCGATCTTTTGCGGATGATGGGCGACGTGGGTCGCTTCCTCCATGACCTCGACCATCAGCAGCAGGTCTTGCTGGGGATCGAGTGGCTGCAGGGACGCCAGGTCGAATGACAGCTGGTCGCCGAGGATCAGGAGCAAGCGGTGGGCAGGGGGCATGGAGCGAAGTCCGGTGAACGATTCGAACTCCAATAGTTATACAGATTGTTTGATATGTATAGGTTTTAGCGGCCACTGACATCCTATTGTGGGAGCGAGCCTGCTCGCGAAAGCGTCCTGTCAGTCAATACAAATGCTGACTGACCCACCGCCTTCGCGAGCAGGCTCGCTCCCACAGGAACTTGTTTTGGGTTCTTATGCGGGGTAGGTCGGATAGTCGATATACCCCTCGGCACCGCCGCCATACACCGTCGCCGGATTCAACTGATTCAACGGCCAGTCATTGGCAATCCGCGCCGGCAGGTCCGGGTTGGCCATGAATGGTCGGCCAAACGCGACGAGATCCGCCAGCCCCGACTCAAGCAATTGCGCGCCGGTTTTGGCGGTGTAGCGACCGGCATAAATGATCGCGCCGCTGAACGTGTCGCGCACGGCCTGGCGAAAGGTCTGCGGCATGGCTGGCGCGTTGTCCCAGTCGGCCTCGGCGATCGACAGGTAGGCGATGCCCACGTCTTCGAGAATCCTGATCGCGGCAATGTAAGTTGTGTGCGGATCTTCCTCGACCAGGCCCAGATACGTCCGCGCTTCATCGGTGGTAGTGAACAACGGCGCGAAACGCACACCGACCTTGTCCTTGCCGATGCATTCGGCGACGCCGGCCACCACTTCGCGCAAGAAGCGCAAGCGATTGTCCAGTGAGCCGCCGTACAGGTCGGTGCGCAGGTTGCTGTGGGCGGAGATGAACTGGTTGACCAGATAACCGTTGGCGCAGTGCAGTTCGATGCCATCGAAACCCGCATCCATCGCGTTGCGCGCGGCCTGGATGTACAGCTGAATCAGTTCCTGCACTTCATCGGTGCTCAACGCGCGCGGAGCGGACGGCGGCACCAGTTCACCGACACCGGGCGCGGTTTCGATGAACACGCTGACGCGGTCCGTGGCGACCGCAGAGGCCGACACCGGCGCATCGCCGTTGGGCTGCAACGCCGTGTGCGAGACCCGACCGACATGCCAGAGCTGGGCGAAGATCACGCCATCCACGGCGTGCACCGCCTCGGTGACTTTGCGCCAACCGGCGATCTGCTCCGGCGTGTGAATGCCCGGCGTCCACGCATAACCTTGCCCGCGCGGTTCGATCTGCGTGCCTTCGGTGACCAGCAAACCGGCACCGGCGCGCTGCTGGTAATACTCGGCCATCAATTCGTTGGCGACATTGCCCGGTTGCGTGCTGCGCTGGCGGGTGAGGGGCGGCAGGACGATGCGGTTTTTCAGGGTGTGGGCGCCCAATTTGGCAGGCGTGAAGAAAGCGTTATTCATGGAGTAAGCCTTGAATCTGATTAGACCAGTCGACTATTGACTGGGCAAAAAAACAACGCCGGGCTGTACGCACGCGGCGTTGATCGGGTTGGAGCGAGGGATTCAGCCGAGCATCTTCAACAGCTTTTCGGCAACGGCGGCGGAGCTGGCCGGGTTCTGGCCGGTGACCAGTTGACCGTCAGCGACCACATGCACCTGCCAGTCGGCGACTTTCGAGTAACGCCCGCCCAGACGCTGGAACTCGTCTTCGATGAGGAACGGCACCACGTCAGTCAGACCAACAGCAGCTTCTTCGGCGTTGGTGAAACCGGTGACGTCGCGATCTTTGACGATCGGCTGGCCGTCAGCGCGCACCACATGACGCAACACGCCGGGTGCGTGGCAGACAAAACCGTGAGGTTTGTTGGCGCGGTCGAAGGCTTCGATCAGCGCGATCGAGGCCTTGTCTTCGGCCAGATCCCACAACGGACCGTGGCCGCCTGGGTAGAACACGGCATCGAAATCTTCGGCCTTCACATCAGCCAGACGGCCAGTGGTGGCGAGTGCCTGTTGTGCGGCCGGATCGGCGCGGAAGCGATCGGTTTCGGCAGTCTGCGCGCTTGGCTCATCGCTTTTCGGATCGAGCGGAGGCTGGCCGCCGGCAGGCGATACCAGGGTGACGTCGGCGCCGGCGTCCTTGAAGGCAAAGTAAGGCGCGGCGAACTCTTCCAGCCAGAAACCGGTTTTCTTGCCAGTGTTGCCGAGTTGATCGTGGGAAGTCAGAACCATCAAGATTTTCATAGAGCACCCTTGGGTTGGTCTGGCATCGGCAGAAGGCGAGGGATTCGCTTGTTGTCGGTGCCGCATGAATTTGTGTGTCGGGGCGCAGCATAGTTTCCAATTAGACCAGTCGTCTAGTAATTTTTTCAGAAAATGTTTTTGCCCGTCGGTTATGGCAAACTCCCGGTCCTGAAAACTATACGACTGGTCTATTGTCTGGAATTTTGCGCACCATGAAGCCGACCTTTGACGACACCCGCCAACACTTGCTCGACACCGGCCACCGGATGATGGCCGAGAAGGGCTTCACCAGCGTCGGCCTCAACGAGATCCTGCAGACCGCCGGCGTGCCGAAGGGCTCGTTCTATCACTACTTCAAATCCAAGGAGTTGTACGGCCAGGCGCTGCTCGAGGATTACTTCGTCGACTACCTCGCCGACATGGAGCGCCGCCTGACATTGCCTGGGCTGACTGCCTTCGAGCGTTTGATGGATTACTGGCAGGGCTGGCAGAACCGCTGCACCCTCGAAGGCCACGGCGATGAATGCCTGGTGGTGAAACTCAGCGCCGAAGTCGCCGACCTCTCCGAATCAATGCGCCTGACCCTGCGCGACGGCGCCGAACGCATCGTCGCGCGCATCACCGAATGCATCGAACAAGGCCAGACCGACAAAAGCCTGCCGGAGGGCGATGCGCGCAAGTTGGCAGAGACGCTGTATCAGCTCTGGCTCGGCGCGAGCCTGCTGAACAAATTGCAGCGCACCGGACAGTCGCTGGAAACCTCGATGGCGATGACCCGGCAGTTGTTGCAAGTCTGAGCTTCGCCGCTGGTTCCTGTGGGAGCGAGCCTGCTCGCGAAGACGGCGGCACATTCAATATTTCATCGCCTGACCGGATGCATTCGCGAGCAAGCTCGCTCCCACAGGTTTTCGCGGCGTGTGCCAAATCCCGGCGACATGCAAAATCCAGTGTGGGAGCGAGCTTGCTCGCGAAGAGGGCGGCACATTCAACATCTTCATTGCCTGACCCAATGCATTCGCGAGCAGGCTCGCTCCCACAGGTTTTCGCGGCGTGTGCCAAATCCCGGCGACACGCAAAATCCAGTGTGGGAGCGAGCCTGCTCGCGAAGACGGCGGCACATTCAACATCTTCATCGCCTGACCCAACGCCTTCGCGAGCAAGCTCGCTCCCACAGGTTTTCGCGGCGTGTGCCAAATCCCGGCGACATGCAAAATCCAATCTGGGAGCGAGCTTGCTCGCGAAGAGGGCGGCACATTCAACATCTTCATTGCCTGACCCAATGCATTCGCGAGCAAGCTCGCTCCCACAGGGGACCTGCGTTGCTTGTTTGATTGGGGTTCTACAGGCCATCAGTACTCAGGCAGGTCCGCCGTTCTTGTCTGGCAGTTGGGCAAACCACTGCGCATACGGTGTATTGCTCACTTTGAATCGGTTGTAATCCGGGCTGCCGTCATCCCACCACACCGGCCCGCGCTCACCCAGCCCAATCTTCGCCTCGTTGACGCGAGCTCTCGCCGACTTCAATGCCTGTGCATCCTCCGCACGCTTCGCCTCTTTGACCGCACGCCGCGCTGACATGAGTTCGGCTACAAACGCCTCACGCTTGGCGGCTGGCAGTGATGGATTGCTGCAACGCCACAGCTGTTGCTTGACCACAAAATAGCGGCCATCGGGGGTGGTGGGGTACATGGGCGATATCCTGCGTGATCCAGTCTCAGACCGGGTAGGACAACTCGCCGATGAGTTTATCCAGCGTAATCGGATAATCGCGCACCCGTACGCCACAGGCGTTATAGATCGCGTTGGCGATCGCCGCCGCCGCGCCGCTGATACCCAGCTCACCGACGCCTTTGGCCTTCAGCGGGGTGGCATACGGGTCGACTTCATCGAGAAAGATCACTTCCTGATGGGGAATGTCGGCGTGCACCGGCACCTCGTATCCGGCCAGATCGTGATTGACGAAAAAGCCGATTCGATGATCCACCGCCAGCTCTTCCATCAATGCCGCGCCGGCGCCCATGGTCATGCCGCCGATGATCTGGCTGCGCGCGGTTTTCGGGTTGAGGATGCGCCCGGCGGCGCACACGGCCAGTTGCCGACGCAGGCGAATTTCGCCGGTCGCCGCATTGACCGCGACCTCGGCGAAATGCGCGCCGAAAGTCTGCTGGGCAAAACGCTCGGCCAGATCGCCGTATTCCATGCGGTCCTCGCCCGTCAGCTCGCCATTGGCTGCGGCCTGAGCCAAGCCAACCTGCTGCGAGCCTGCGCGAATTTGCCCGTCGACAAACTCCGCTTGCTGCGGGTCAATCCCGACGGCGCGAGCAGCGGCTTCACGCAGTTTCACACACGCGGCATACACGCCGGCAGTGGAGGAGGCCGCGCCCCACTGGCCGCCGGAGCCCGACGATTCCGGAAACCGCGAATCGCCCAAATGCACCACGACACGCTCCAGCGGCACGCCCATCATTTCGGCAGCGGTCTGGGCGATGATGGTGTAACTGCCGGTGCCGATGTCGGTCATGTCGGTTTCCACGGTGATGACGCCTTGACGATCGAGATGCACCCGCGCCGCCGAAGCGGTCGTCGGTGCGCCGCGAATCGCCGAGGCCAGCCCGATGCCGATCAGCCAACCGCCCTCACGGCGCTGAGCGGGTTGAGGGTTGCGCTGACGCCAGCCAAAGCGTTCGGCCCCAGTGTTCAGGCATTCCACCAACTGCCGTTTGGAGAACGGCCGCGCCGGTTGCTCCGGATCGACCTGCGAATCGTTGAGGATGCGCAGTTGCAGCGGATCCATCTGCAGCTTTTCCGCCAGTTCATCCATGGCGATTTCCAGCGCCATCATCCCCGGTGCCTCGCCCGGCGCGCGCATCGCCGAACCCTCGGCGAGATCGAGCACGGCGAGATTCAAACGGGTCATCCGATTGGCACCGGCGTAAAGCAAGCGGGTTGACGCGGTGGCCGCTTCGGCGCGTCCGCCGCGCAGATTGCCCGACCAGCTCTCGTGGCCGATCGCCGTGATCACGCCGTTACGGTTGGCACCGATGCGCAGGCGCTGAAGCGTCGCCGGACGATGGGTGAGGTTGTTGAACATCAGCGGCCGCGGCAGCGCGACTTTCACCGGTCGCCCGGCATGTCGAGCGGCCAGGGATGCCAACACTGCGTCGCAAAGAATCGTGCCCTTACCGCCGAAACCACCGCCGATATACGGCGAGATCAGGCGCACATCCTCCTTGGCGATGCCGAGGGTTTTCGCCAGGTCGCGCACGCCCCAGTTGATCTGTTGGATCGATGTCCACAAAGTCAACGGCGTGCCGCTCCAGCGGGCAATGGTTGCGTGCGGTTCCATCATCGCGTGGGCCTGGTCAGGCGTGCTGTAGTGCTGATCGATTTGCACTGGCGCAGCGTTGAAGGCGCCTTCGAAGTCACCGACGCTGGTCTGCGGCGGCGGGCCGAAACCGGCCGGTGGCGGTGGGGTTGCGGAGTCTTTCGCAGTTGCGAGATCGAACGAACCCGGTGCGGCCACGTAGCGAATTTCAAGCAGACCGGCAGCCGCGCGGGCCTGTTCAAAGGTCTCCGCAACGACAATCGCCACGGCCTGGTGATAGTGATCGACCTGCGGCCCGGCCAAGGCCCTGGCTACGTAAAACTCGCCTTTGGCCAATGGCCCGGCGTTTTCGTAAGTGACGATGGCGATCACCCCGGACGCTTCCCGCGCGCTTGCCGAATCGATCGAAGCAATGCGCCCCTTGCCGATCCCGGCGCCGACGATATAGCCATAGGCGGCGTCCGGCACCGCTGCGTTTTGCTCGTAGGCGTAGGGGGCGGTGCCGGTGGTTTTCAGCTTGCCGTCGATGCGGTCGGCAGGCTGGCCGATCACCTTCAGTTGATCGATCGGATTGGAGCCGGCCGGGGTGTCGAATTTCATCTGCAAATTCCTTTCAGACAGGCTGGCGGCGCACACGTAGCGCGGCGCAGCCATCGATTGACGTCGGATCTCTACGAGCCTAGGCCATCGACGCGCTGCTGATAATGCGCGGTTTCAGGATGGAGTGATGAATCTCGCTCACCAATCCTGATCAACATGACAAATAGGAATACGTTTCAATTACTAATGCGACCGTATACCATGCGCGGCGTTTTCAATGGCGGTTTTGCCCTTCGTTCTGGCCTATTCGTAAAGGTTTTCACCTCATGCGTCGAACTCTGCTTTCCATATGTGTGCTGCAGGCGTTGTCTTCTTCCTCGTGGGCTGAATCAGCCGAACCGACTTCTTCAACGCTTGAGCTGGAAGCCACCGATGTGGTCGGCACAGCGGATTACGAAAGGGCAGACGGCCCGGTGCAAGGCTATCGCGCGACGCGTTCGGCCAGCGCCACGCGCACCGACACTTCGATTCATGAAACCCCGCAGTCAATCAGCGTGGTGACCAAGGATGCCGTCGAAGACCTCGGCGCCACGCGTTTGCAGGATGCGCTGGATTACGCCGGCGGCGTCGGACGGGCGAACAACTTCGGGGGGCAGGGCCTGACCACCTTCACCGTGCGCGGCTTCACTACGGGTGAGTTCTACCGCAACGGTTTCCCGATCAACCGTGGCTACCCGAATATGCCCGACGCCAATACCATCGAGCGTCTGGAAGTGCTGCGCGGTCCGGCGACCATGCTCTATGGCCGTGGCGATCCCGGCGGTACCTTCAACGTGGTGTCGAAACAGCCGTTGCCCGAGCGCACCGTTACGTTAGGCAGCCAATTGAACGACCAAGGCATGAAGCGCGGCACCCTCGACGCTTCCGGGCCGCTGGATGAAGAAGGGCGTCTGGCCTATCGCTTGAATGTGGTGGGCGAGGGCGGTGACACCTTCCGCGATCATGTCGAGACCGAGCGCTACGGCATCACGCCGGTGCTGACCTGGCAGGCCACCGACGCGACCAAGCTGATATTCGAAGGCGATTTCATGCGCAACAACGCGCCGCTCGATCGTGGCGTGACGCGCTACCCGGCGCAGAGCGGCACTGCCTCGCGCGATACCTTCTTTGGCGAGAAGGACGTCGGCAAGCTGCACAACGACAACAACATGGCGCAACTGCGTTTCGAGCACATGCTCAACGACGACTGGACCCTGGGCGGTGGTTTCCAGTGGCTCGACGGCTCGCTCAAGGGCAACGCGATCGAGGCCAACGGCATTGCCGCTGACGGCCGCACGCTGGGGCGCAACTTCAACTACCGCAAGCTGGAATGGACCGACAAGGACACCCAGCTCAACCTCACCGGGCATTTTGATACTGGCGGTCTGCAGCACACCTTGCTCACCGGCATCGAGTATGAAGATTACGATTACAAGTCGATCATCCAGCGCTCCAGCGGCGCGGTCAGTGCCTACCCGATCGACATCTTCAATCCGGTCTACGGCCAGCCACGCCCGGCGCTGACCCGCACACCGACTCACGATAAGGAAAACCTCAAGACCTACGCTGCGTTCGTGCAGGATCAGGTCGCACTGACGGACAAACTGAAAGTGCTGGCCGGCGCACGTTTCGAGCGCTTCGAGCACGATTACGAAACCTACGTGCCGGGCGGCAAGAGCTGGCAGGCCAGCGACAACGCCGTCACCCCGCGTATCGGCGTGACCTACGATTTGACCGATACCCTGGCGGTGTACGCCAACACCGCGCGCTCGTTCAAGCCCAACACCGGCGCCAGTCGCGAAGGCGGCGGCTTCGCCCCGGAGAAGGGTAAATCCTACGAGATGGGCGTGAAGTGGGAAGCGCTGGATCAGCAGTTGAGCGTCGACGCGGCGATCTACCAGATCGAAAAACGCAACGTGCTGACCACCGACCCGGTGGATTCGACCTTCAGCGTCGCCGCCGGTGAAGTACGCAGCCGTGGTTTCGACGTCAACGTCACCGGCAACCTCACCCCTGAGTGGCGAGTAGTCGGCGGTTACGCCTACGTCGACGCCGAGGTGACCAAGGACAACACGCTGCGCTCCGGCACCCGCCTGCTGAACATTCCGAAGAACAGCTTCAGCCTGCTCAACATGTACGAGTTCCAGGACGGCACGCTCAAAGGTCTCGGCCTTGGCACCGGTCTGAAATACGTCGACGAGCGCGCCGGGCAGACCGCCAACACCGCGTTTTCCATGGGCAGTTACACCGTGGTCGACCTGCTGAGCTTCTACAAGGTCAACGATAAAGTGCGGCTCAACCTCGATGTGAAAAACATCTTCGACCGCGACTACGAAGAAGGCGCCTTCGGCAACGTTTACGCCTACCCGGGCGCGCCGCGAACCGTGCAGGTGGGGATTTCCTACACGCTGTAAATCGCCGCAGCGGTTGCCGCCGACCCATGCTGGCCTGAGAGTGGCATGTCGAAATCAGACATCGGCATGCCGCACTCAGGCTAGTTGCGCGGCGGTCGGGCCACGTAAGGTGAAGCATCATTTCGTCGGCAAAGCGTCTGCGTCGCAGCTTTCGCCTGATGCCGCCACCGGAAATGATGATCGCCTGACGCTCAGTCAGTGGCCCAAACGTCGATCATGAGAACAATAAGAACCCATGACTAGCCTGAACCCCAAGGACTCCAACGGTCAGTTGGCGCAAGGTTTCAAACCGCGTCACGTCACCATGCTTTCCATTGCCGGCATCATCGGCGCAGGACTTTTCGTTGGCTCAGGCCACGCCATCGCCGCCGCAGGACCTGCGGTGCTGCTCGCTTATCTGTTCTCCGGTCTGCTGGTCGTGCTGGTGATGCGCATGCTCGGCGAAATGGCCGTGGCGCATCCCGACACCGGCTCGTTTTCCACCTACGCCGATCAAGCCATTGGCCGCTGGGCCGGCTTCACCATCGGCTGGCTCTACTGGTGGTTCTGGGTGCTGGTAATTCCCATCGAAGCACTGGCCGCCGGGCACGTGCTCAATCAGTGGTTTCCCCAGGTCGATGCGTGGTTGTTCGCCTTGCTGTCGATCGTGCTGCTGGTGATCACCAACCTGTTCAGCGTGTCGAAATACGGCGAGTTCGAATTCTGGTTCGCCATGGCCAAGGTCATCGCGATCATCGGTTTCATCGGCTTGGGCTTTGCGGTGCTGATGGGCTGGATTCCCGAGCGCGAAGCCAGTGGCTTGAGCACGCTGATGGCCGAGCACGGCGGCTTTGCGCCCAACGGCATGTCGGCGGTGGTCGGCGCGTTCATCACCATCATGTTCAGTTTCATCGGCACCGAAGCGGTGACGATCGCCGCTGCGGAGTCGAACAACCCGGCGCAAAACATCGCCAAGGCCACGCGCTCGGTGATCTGGCGTATCGGCATTTTTTATTTGCTGTCGATCTTCGTGGTGATTTCCGTGGTGCCGTGGAATGACCCGCAGCTCGCCTCGGTCGGTTCCTACCAGCGCGCACTGGAACTGATGAACATCCCCAACGCCAAATTTCTCGTCGACGTTGTGGTGTTGATCGCGGTGGCCAGTTGCATGAACTCCTCGATCTACATTTCCTCGCGCATGCTCTATTCGCTGGGCCGACGCGGCGATGCGCCGCCGGCATTGAAGGTGACTTCGGCGGCGGGCGTGCCACGCGCGGCGGTCATTGCCAGCACGGTGATCGGCGCAGGCGTGACGTTACTCAGCTATTTCATGCCGGCCGGGCTGTTCCAGTTCCTGCTCGCCAGCTCCGGCGCGATTGCCTTGCTGGTGTATCTGGTGATCGCCATTTCGCAGTTGCGCATGCGCCGCCGACTGGAACGGGAAAAGGTCGAAATGACCTTGCGCATGTGGCTGTTTCCCTGGCTCACCTGGCTGGTCATCGCCTTTATCTGCGCGGCGTTGGCAGTGATGATGATCACCCCTGAACATCGCCTGGAAGTGACTTCGACCATTGGCCTGGCGTTGCTGATCTCGTTCATTGGCCTGGTCACCAGCCGCCAGCACCGGCCGGCGGGCAGGGTGGCGGCTGTTGGCAAAGCCTAAGCAAACAACGCCTTGAGCCCACGGGAAAACCAGCCGTTCGGGCTCGAAGGCAGATGCTCACGTTGATTGAATGAGCCCGTCAACGCGCAGGTTTCACCGGCGAGCGAGCCCATCAGTTGCGGCAGCAAAAAACTGCGTTCGCATTCGCTGGCGGACAGTCCGGTGTTCTCTTGCGGCCAAACCACGTTGGTTTCTGCATACGGCTTCATGGTGCACCTCCTCATTATTCAAACGTCCAGCACCAGGGTTTCGCTGCCCTGCGCCGGGGCGGCGCAGCAGATCAGCACTTCGTCGTCCGCCAGGCGCATTGCCGGCGGGGTGAGGTAGTGCACCTGGCCGCTGGTAAGGCGGGTTTTGCAGGTGCCGCACGAGCCGCCGCGACAGCTGAACTCCGGGTTCAAGCCACGCGCCTCGGCCAGTTCCAGCAAGGTGCCGCTGCCCGGTTCCCAGCGTGCTTCCTTGCCGGACGTGGCGAATAAGACCTTGACCGGCTCTTCCGCGACCGGCACCTGCGGCGGCGCCGGGGTGCTGATTTCGACATCGCGGATCAGCGTCGACGGGCCGAAGGTTTCGGCGTGGATGCGATCGTCGGGAATGCGCATTTTGCGCAGGCCGTCGTACAGCGCCTGGGTAAAACTGCCCGGGCCGCACAGGTAGAAATCGTAGTCATCCAGCGGCAGCAGGCTCTTCAGCAGGGCGACGTCGATGCGCCCGGCATGATCGTAACCCTGCGCTGTTGCGTCCAGCGGCGGCTGGCTGACCACGCGCAGCACCTTGACCTTGTCACCGGCGCGCGCAGCCAAGGCGTCGATTTCTTCGCGAAAGGCCAGATCCTCGACGGTGCGACTGCTTTGCACCACCCAGGTCGGGCGCATGCGGCTGATGCGTTTGCCCTGATAGACCACCTCGCGCAGCATCGACAGCAGCGGCGTTACCCCAACCCCTGCGGCCAACAGCACCAGTGGCCGGCGTTCGGTGGCGTCGACGGTGAAATCGCCTTGCGGCGCGCGGGCTTCGATCAAATCCAGTGCCTGGACCCGATCATGCAGATGCGAAGACACCGAGCCGTCGCGTTTGACGCTGATGCGCAGAAACTCGTCCGACGGCGCGCTGGACACGCTGTAGGTGCGGATCGACGCGGCATCCTGACCGTCGAGCAAGATCTTGATCGGCAAGTGCTGGCCCGGTTCGAAGCGCGGCAGGCCGAAGCCATCGTTAGCTTGCAGGTAAAACGAACGGATCTGCGGACTCTCATCGACTACACGCGTTACGTGCAGCGCACGCCATTGGTTGCGCAGCGCCTCGGCCTGCAGACGTTCGCGGGTCTGTTCCCAGCTGCCGGTCATTTGCGAATTGGGCGAATCGCCTTCCGGCTGCTCGGCCCAGCGCAGTGGCAATGCGGCCTGACGGTAAACGATGCGCTGTGGCCTGAAGCGCCACAGACGTTCGGCACCCTGGAACGCGGCGATTTGCGGATCGTCGAGCAGCACTTCCGCGCTGCCGGTCATCTGCAACAGATCGCCGCTTTCAAAATCGATGAAGGTCAGCCCGGCGCGCGGGTTGAGCAGGATGTTGCCCAAGGTGTTGAAGAACAGATTGCCGGAGAAATCCGGGATGGTCAGGGTGCCGTCCTCGTCCATATGGACGAAACCGGATTTGCCGCCGCGATGGGACACATCGACTTGCCGCTCACCGTCGCGCACCACGTAAGTGGCCACGTAGAACGAATCGGCGGCGGTGATCATGTCGCGCACCAAGGGTTCGCTGACAGGCAGGTCGAGCGCGGTGTCGGTGGTTTCGTCGACGAACGCGTAGTGGCGCAGGTTGATGTAGCGCGGGCAGTTGCCGTAAGCCTGGGTCACGCTGATCTCGAGGCTGTCGTCCTCGCGGCGGCTGATATTGCCGTTCATGCGATTGCGCCGACGGGTGTGCAGCTCGATGCCGAGCATGCCGATCGCGTCGCCGGGCTGCAGGCCTTGATTGGCCGGGTCATTGGGCTGCGCGTCGAGTTTGATCTTCAACACCTGCGGCGACGGCGAATCCATGAAGCCCGGTTGACCGGTGCGCAGCGTCGCCCACGGGTCGCCCTGGCCATCAACGGCGCCGAGCACGACGAAGGGCAGTTGCGCATAGAACTCGCGGTGCTGATCCGGCATCCAGTCGCGGGCCAGTTGCCGATGGCCGACACCGACCATCATCTCCACCGCGCCGACGGCACGTTGCAGGGTCAGCTCACCTTCATGCCAGGGCGAGGGCTGCGGTTTCGACGCTGTGTCCATTTCGATTCTCCTCGGGTGCAAACGGGCCGGTGAGCCGCCAGGGGCTGAAGCTCAAGTGGGCTCATGTTCGCCCCCGGCCGGTTGCGAGGGAATGGCCAGAAACTGCAATCCACTGTTTCACTCGGTGAAATGATCCCTGCGCGCGCCTAAGGAGGCGGGTGATTATTTCACTGGCTGAAATGCTCGATTGTATTTGCTGAGGATTCCGCGATTTGCGGCAGGGGAGCAGGATGAGCCCCATCGACACGATCAGCGGGTCGACCTCAAATAATCCAGGAGCACGTCATGTCTCAGTCAGCCGTCAAACTGTACCGCCATCCGTTGTCCGGCCACTCGCATCGCGTCGAGTTGATGCTGTCCCTGCTGGATGTGCCGACCGAACTGGTGTTCGTCGACCTGATGAAGGGCGCACACAAAACCCCTGAATTCCTCGCCCTCAACCGTTTCGGCCAAGTGCCGGTGATTGATGACAACGGTACGGTGCTCGCTGATTCCAACGGCATTCTGGTTTATCTGGCGAGCAAATACGGCAACGGCCAGTGGCTGCCGAGTGATCCGGTCGAGCAAGCCAAGGTGCAACGCTGGTTATCGGTGGCCGCCGGGCAGATCAGCTCCGGCCCGGCCACGGCGCGCTTGATCACGGTATTCGGCGCCGGTTACGACGCGGCTGATGCAATCAAACGTTCCCACGCTTTATTGCAAGTGATGGAAGACGAGTTGGCCAACAGCGCATTCCTTGCCGGCGACAAGGCTACCGTTGCCGATGTGGCCGCCTACACTTACGTCGCCCACGCGCCGGAAGGCAATGTCTCGCTTGAGGATTATCCGAATGTGCGGGCGTGGCTAGCGCGGGTCGAGGCGCTGCCGAAATTCGTCGGCATGCAGCGCACAGCGGTGGGCCTGCAAACAGCTTGATTCAAAACGATGCACATCCCCTGTGGGAGCGAGCCTGCTCGCGAAAGCGGTGTGTCATGCAACGGTGATGTTGACTGACAGAATGCCTTCGCGAGCAGGCTCGCTCCCACATGATTTCACTGTGTTTTCGAGGTTTTTTACAGGTTCCCGTCTATGGATCGTTTTCAGGAAATGCGCATGTTCCTGGCCGTGGCCGAGGAGGGTGGCTTTGCGGCGGCGGCCCGGCGTTTGAACACCTCGCCCCCCAGCGTCACCCGCGCCATTGCCGCGCTGGAACAACGCATCGGCACGCGCCTGTTGTCGCGCACCACGCGCAGCCTGCACTTGACCGAAGCCGGGCATCGTTATCTGGACGATTGCCGAAGAATTCTGTGCGACGTCGACGAAGCCGAAGAGGCCGCTGCCGGCAGTTATCGGGTGCCGTGCGGGCACTTGAGCGTGACCGCGTCGGTGTTGTTTGGCGAGCTGTTCATCGCGCCGTTGCTGGCGCAATACGTCGACGCGTTTCCTTCAGTGCATCTGAAGGCCTTGCTGGTCGATCGCGTGGTGAACATGGCGGAAGAGGGTATTGATGTCGCCGTACGCATCGGCCATCTGCACGAGAACAATCAGCATGCAATCAAGGTCGGCGAGGTCCGGCAGGTTATCTGCGGCACCCCCGATTACTTCGCCCGCTATGGCCGACCGCAACATCCGAACGAGTTGAGCCGCGCCAATATCGTCATGTCGTCCGCCAGTCATTTGCTCAGCGATTGGCAATTCGCCCATGCCGACGGGCCGTTGAGCTTTCGCTTCGAGCCGCGTCTGGTGGTCACGGCGAATCAGGCGGCAATCAACATCGCCAGTACCGGTTGGGGCATTACCCGAGTGCTGTCTTATCAAGTCGCCAGCCAGGTTGCGGCCGGTGAACTGGAATTGGTGCTGGAGGCCTTTGAGCCGCCGGCGTTACCGGTGCAACTGGTCTATCTGAAACATCCGCGCGTACCGGCGAAGGTGCGCACGTTTGTGGATTTTCTCAGCGAGCGGCTGCAACACCACCCAGCGCTGAAAGCCGTGAACAGGGTTCACGGCTAAGGCTTCAAGGTTCAACTCAGCGATGGATCACTTCGCGGCCGCAGCGGTTTCGATCAGGCTGGCTACGGCTTTCGGGTTGGACACCATCACCACGTGCGACGCGCCTTTGACCACGACGGTCTGCTTGGAGTGCGCGCGCTCGGCCATGAACGCCAGGGCTTGCGCCGGGATGTTCTTGTCCTGGTCACCGTAGACGAAGTACGACGGCACGGTTTTCCATGCAGGCTCGGTGGCGGCTTCGTTGAGCGCGGCGACGGTCACCGGGCGCTGGGTGGCGGCCATCAACTTCGCATCTGCCGGGGAAACATCGGCTGCGAACTGATCGTGGAATTTGTCCTGCTGGATGTACAAATCCTTGCCACCATCGGCCAGCTCAACCGGGGCCGACAGGGTCGGGCCGAGGGTGCTGCCAGGGAAACGCCCGGACAGTTCAGCGGCGGTTTCACCCTTTTCCGGTGCAAAAGCTGCGACGTACACCAGCGCTTTGACATTGGCATTGCCGTAAGCGGCTTCACTGATCACCGGGCCACCGTAGGAGTGGCCGACCAGTACCACCGGAGTTTTCACGCTGGCCAGCACATCCGCCACCGATTGCGCATCACCCTTGACCGAGCGCAGCGGGTTCGCGGCGGCGATCACCGGGTAGCCATCCTTCTCGAGAATCTTGACCACGCCGTTCCAGCTGCTCGAATCGGCAAAGGCACCGTGCACCAGTACCACGGTGGGTTTAACGGGGGCGGCGAAGGCGGCGGTGGCACCAAACATGGCGGCGGTAAGGGCGAGGGTTGCGAAGACTTTGTTCATGGTGATGTCCTGTCGATTGGTTAAGGTAGAAATGGAAGCGACAGTGGTATTTAGCGCGCTAAATGTGTCAGTTGTGTGTGCGCACGGCCGAACTTCGCATGCTTGTGTATCTGTGTCGGCGAAAGCTACACGCTGATACAAAGCGATCCATTCAATCAGATCGCGCGGCGGACTTTGCCCGGGGCCTCGCCGTAGGTTTCCTTGAATTTCTTGCTGAAGGCAGCCTGCGACTGATAGCCGACCTGTATGGCAATGTCGTTCAGGCCCAGATGTGAATGGCTCAGCAGACTGAACGCCAGCTCCATGCGCAACTGGGTCAGCAACACCCACGGCGATACGCCAGCGACCCGGGCGAAGGTGCGCATGAACGTTGCACGAGACATGTTCGCGGTGTCGGCCATGGCTTCGATGGTCCATTCGTGCGCCGGGTCGGCCAGTATCGCCTGACAGGTGCGGCCGAGGCGCTGGTCGCCGAGCAGCGCCAGGGTGCTCTTGTCCTGCTCCGCACGGGCCAGGTGCGCACGCAGGATCAAGGTGAACAACGCTTGGGACAGTGAATCGAGGAGGAACCGCGCGCCCGGCTGTTCGCTGTCGGCTTCGCTGCGCAACAGCGCAATCAGGGCGGTCAGCGGCGCATCCACCGGCAAGCCATCGTTGGCAATCAACAGGTAATCGGGGAGGGCGGCGAACAGCATCGACGCGCGGTTGTAGTGAAAGCCACCGCAGAGCATGTCCAGATCGGCGCTCGCGCCGCCCAGCCGATAGATCGGCAACACCCCGCCGGGAATCAGCGTTGGCGACATCGGCGCTACATTTTTGCCGGCACTGTGCAGCACATGCGGCGTACCCCGTGGCAACAGCAGAATATCGCCGGCGCGCATCGCCAGGCGTTGCCCGCTGGCCAGTTCAACCCGGCATTCACCTTTGAGCACGATGTGATAGGGCGCCTTGCCCAAGGCTTCCTGTTGATGATCGCGCGCCCAATCGCCTTGAAACTGGCAGCGCAGATCGAGGCTGCCGCGCACGTTGGCCAGGCTGATGAGTTTATCGAGCGAGTTCATTGGCACCCATCACGAAGGAATCCGCAAAGTTGAGACGATTGAGCAAGACGTTGAGCATGACCGACAAAAGCGCGATTCGGTAGCACCGCAGACTGACTCCACTTTCATTGATCTGGAGAAGTCGCATGTTCACCTCAATCAACGCCGGACTACAACAGCTCGGCAAACTCGATCGCCTCGGTATCCCGCTGATGCGCGTGGCCATCGCCATCGTCTTCCTGTGGATCGGCGCGCTGAAATTCGTCCCGTACGAAGCCGACAGCATCACGCCCTTCGTCGCCAACAGCCCGGTGATGTCGTTCTTCTACGAACACCCGCAGGACTACAAGGCGCACCTGACCCATGAGGGCGAGCTGAACGCCGACAAGCGCGCCTGGCAGACCGCGAACAACACCTACGGTTTTTCCACCGGGCTTGGCGTGGTGGAAATCGTCATCGGTCTGCTGGTCCTGTCCAACCCGCTTTCTCGCCGCACCGGCCTGCTCGGTGGTGCCTTGGCGTTCGCCACGCCGCTGGTGACCCTGAGCTTTCTGGTTACCACGCCGGAAGCCTGGGTTGCTGCGCTGGGTGATGGTCAGCACGGTTTTCCCTATCTGTCCGGTGCCGGACGCCTGGTGCTCAAGGACGTCCTGATGCTCGCCGGAGCACTGCCGGTAATGGCTGATTCCGCGCGCCAATTGCTGACTGAACGTCAGGCCTGAATTCCTCATCCTTTATAGAGAGATCACACCATGAAAACGCTTTTTGCTTTGGCCCTGGCCATCCTCGCCGGCAACGTGTTCGCCGCCACCGAACCTGCGCAGACCGGCGTGCCACTGGATATCGCCAAAACCATCAGCATCACCGACACCAGCGCCGCCTGCGGAATTGTTCCGGTGGAAGTCGTCTATGAAGACAGCCACGGCCAGCGGCATGTCGCCACGTACAACGTGCTCGGCAATGGCTGCGGTGGCGATTAGCTCAGGTTTGGCCCATAACTGCAGCGGACTCGAATTGCTCAGTCCGCTGCAGCGTTTCCGGAACGCCGATCAATAGCAGCAGAAACGCTGCCCCTGCAATTGCGGCAAGGGTCAGGAATGCCGCGCTGTAACCGGCCGCCTCGACGACAAAACCGGCCAGCCCATTGCTCAGCGCCGCGCCAAGGCCAAATGCTGTGGTCAGCGCGCCGAGGCTGACATTGAAATGCCCGGAGCCGAGGGTCAGATCCTTGACCATCACCGGGAACAGCGCGCCGAACAGCCCAGCGCCGACGCCGTCGAGCAACTGCACGGCGACCAGCCAGTACGAATCATCCGAGAAGGTGTAGAGCAAGCCACGCAGCGGCAGGATCAGAAAACCCGCCAGCAATAACGGTTTGCGCCCCCATACATCGGCTTTCGCGCCGGCGAGCAGCGCCATCGGCACCATCACCAGTTGCGCGGCGACGATGCACGCCGACGTCAGCGGTGTGGCCATGTGCAAGTTGGCTTGCGCGAGTTTCTGGCTCACCAGCGGCAGCATCGCCGCGTTGGCCAAGTGGAACAGCGCGCAGCACAGGGCAAACATCAGCAACGGGCGATTGCTCAGCAGTACCTTGAACCCGGACGGCTGATGGCTTTGATCGCCAGGCTGCAAACCGCGTGCGACGTCGTGATCTATCGCTTCGGCCGAAACGAACAGCACGGCAATCACGCTGGCCAGCGCCATGACCGCCATCAGATAAAACACCGCCACCGGACCGAACAGATAGGCAAACAAACCGGCCAATAACGCCGCGCACGCGTTGCCGGCATGGTTGAACGTCTCGTTGCGACCGGTACGCCGGGTGAATGCTCGTGGGCCGGTGATGCCCAAGGTGATCGCGGAAATCGCCGGGGCGAAAATTGACGCTGCCGCCGCGCTCAAGGCTTGAGTCAATGCCACCAGACTGAATGACGAAATGAACGGCAGGAGCAGACAACTCACCGTGACCAATAGCGCGGCGATGATGACCAGCGCCCGTTTCGCCCGGCTGCTGTCAACCAGCGCACCAGCGGGCGTCTGCGTGATCAGTGCGGCGATACCGGCAATGGTCATGACCACGCCGATACTGGCCGGGTCCCAGTGGTGCACGGCGAGCAAGTAGATGGCGAGGTACGGCCCGAGGCCGTCGCGGACATCGGCGAGGAAGAAATTCAGACTGTCCAGCGAGCGGTTGTTGCGGCGATCGAGATGGCTGATCACGGTGGGCAGTCTCTTGAAAGTGAGGTCTGCGAAAATGTATCAACCTCGGCAAACCTAATGACCGAAGCGGCGGGGGATTAGTTGCAGAACGGCGGAGCAGTTGCTGCTCCGCAGATATTCAAGCGTCAGGCGTTTGCAGTATTTCTATCCATAATGCGCCTTTGCCGGAGGCCGCTTCACCGACACGCTTCAGCGCGCCATCCTTGCTCACCGCGTACGTACCGACCTTGGCGCTTTTCTCGCCCGTCACCAGCAGCCAGTGGCCATCGGGGGAGAAGGCGATATTTCGCGGTTGCTGTTCTTGCACCGGGTAGTTATCGAGGAACTTGAGTGCTCCTGATGCCGGATCCACGGCAAATGCCGAAACGCTGCTGCTGGTGCGCTCACTCATCAGCAGCAGTTTTCCATCCGGCGACATGCGCAGGTCGGCAGCCCAGATGCGTGGGGTCGGATCGTCTTTCAAGTCGTTGTTGCGCGCATCACGGACTTCGCCGTGGGCCAGTTTCAATCGCTCGGGAATGCCATTGGCTTCAGCGATGCGGGTCAACGCGCCGCTGGCCTCGTCGATCGAAAACGCCGTCACGGTGCCGCTCATTTCACCGACGACGTAAAGGAATTTGCCGTTGGGCGAGAACGCCAGGTGCCGAGGCCCGGTTTTCTCCGGAACACTGACCGCGCCGTTGCCGATCGGGCTGAGCTCGCCAGTCTCGGCATCCAGGCGATATTGCAGCACCTTGTCGGTGCCCAGGTTGCCAGCGTAGGCGAAGCGATTGCTCGGCTCGGTGCGAATCGAATGCGCGTGCAGGCCGGTCGGATAACGCAGGATGTTGGCGGAAGGCTGATGATCCTCGCCGATCTTTTGAACGCTGAGTGCATCGGCGCCGTAGGACGCGGCGAGCAGGTAGCGACCTTTTCGATCGGTCGACAGGTAGGCCATGCTCTCTGCCAGCGGAGCTTGGGTGAATTTCGTCAGGTGACCGCTTTGGCGATCGATCCGGTAACCCAGCACCTGAAAAGGTTTGACGCGCAAGGCTGCAAACAGCACCTTGCCGTCCGGGGTGAGGGCCATGGGATTGACCTGATCACCGGCCTGAATCTGCTCAACGAGGGTGAGTGCGCCGTTACTCTGATCAAGCCGATATAGCGAGATCAGACCGTCACCGGGGCTTGAGATGTAGGCATAGGTGGCGGCATTGGCCGTCACGCTTAACGTGGAGGCGAGCGCAGCAATCAAGAGCGTTCTGTTCATCATTTTCAGCCTTATTGTTGTTGTGATCAGTCATCCTATGAGTGATTGACGAAGGCTTCAATGTCTATTTCATGGAGCTGGAACGTCGCCTAGCCTAGTTTTATAGACGCGTATTAGAGGATGTTGATCATCAGAAATGATCGAGCAGCACGGTAATCAGCGAGTTGTGAAACATTTTTACATACTCTCCCGTTAGCGTTGTTGTACGACATCCTACCTAATGTGCGCAGTGCATCAGTTCTCACAAAAACAATAACGGAGATACCCCCTATGACGAGCATGGCTCCACTCGATCATCAGGCCGCTGCGAAACCGCAAAACCTGTTCCTGCGTACGCTGAAACTGCTCGGCCCCGGCATTATCGCCGTGCTGTCGTGGCTCGGTGCGGGCGATCTCATCACGTCTTCAGTGGCCGGTGCGAACTACGGCTACGCGATGATGTGGGTGCTGGCGGTCTCTTTGCTGTTGAGATACCTGATCGTCAACATCATTGCCCGGTTCCAGCTGTGCAATAACCAGGGCATGACCATTCTGCAGGGCTACGCCCAGCTCAACCCGGTGTTTGCCTGGTTCATGCTGGTTTACGCCTTGTTGATGGGGCACTTGATGAACGCCTACATGATCAAGGGGGCAGGGGAGTCGCTGGCGATGCTGTTCAAGATCGATCAGCCATTGCTGTGCTCGGTGGCGGTGGTGCTGGCGGTCTGGATGCTGGTCGGGCGCAACATCTACACGATGATCGAAGGCGTGATGAAGCTGCTGCTGGCGATCATGACCCTGGCGTTCATCGCTTTGGCGGTGATGTCCGGCCCGGATGTCAGCGGCATCATCAAAGGCACCATCGGCTTCAGCATTCCGCCGGACGAAGGCGTGCATGGCGCGTTGCTGGTGGCGGTCTCGGTAATCGGCGCGGTTGCCGGCTCGATCGCCAACTTCGTGCACCCCTATGTCATGCGCCAGAAAGGCTGGACCGGGCCGCAGCACAAGCGCATTCAACGTAACGATCTGCTGTTTGCGGTGTTCGTCGGGATCATCATCAACCTGGCGATCTGGATCGTCGGTGCGGAAATCCTCCGTCCCAACGGCATCGAGGTGAAAACCTTGGGCGATCTGGGCAAGGCACTGGAAATCTTCTTCGGCCCGATCGGCTGGTATGTGTTCTTCATCGGCGTGTTCGCGACCTTGTTTGCCAGTATTTCAGGCAAGACCACGGCGTTTCCGATGCTGATCACCGATGCCTTCCAGCATGTTCGTCCTGAGCGTCGCGAGAAGTACGGCAAAGAGTTCCATCATGACCCGATGCACAAGTGGTTCATGCTGTTCATCCTGGTCACGCCGCTGATCTGGTCGATGCCGGGCATGCCGGATTTCGTGACTCTGACCATTGGTGTCAGCGCATTGAACATCATTGGTTTGCCGGTGATTTCCCTGGGCTTGCTGATCATGTCCAACCAGAAATCGCTGCTGGACAAGAAGTACCGCAACAACCTGTTTGAAAACATCGCGCTGCTTTTCGCTACCGGGCTGGCGCTCTGGGTAGCGTTTCAGTTGGGCGTTGATCTGTTCACTTGATGACGAAAAGTCGAGGGGGCACACGCCCCCTCGAATGGCCGCTTACAACGGCACATCCATTTCGATCCGGCGCCAGGCCGCTTCGGAAAAGCTGTACACCGAAAACGCGATCAGCCCCAACGCCATCAGCATCAACAGCACGCCGCCTGCCGGCAGATTCTGCAAAGCATCCAGCGCTTCCTTCATACCGGGTGGATTGGTTGCCTGGTAAACCGAGCCGCTGACCGCCATCAACACTGCAATCTCGATAAACACCACGCCTCGGGCGATCAGGCCAAAGCGCGACACCGGGCGCACGTAACGCATCACTTCGTCATCCGCTTCGAAGTACTTCTCGAACGTGGCCTTCCAGCCTTTGATGATGTGGGCGATACCGACACCGAGCGGGATCAGCGCGATCAGGTAGATCAACAGGTTCGAATGCTCGAATGACAGCAGCTGCGCGAGCAGATCCTTGGTCTTGCCATCGCCGGAACCACCTGAACTCCTGAGGCCACTCACCAACAGGCCCAAGGCAAAGAAGGCCAGCGCCGCGTTGACCAGCCCGCCGGCGAGCAGACCTGCGCGAATGACCAGGCCTTTGAACTCGGTGCCGTGGTGGTCGACATCGCGGATCGCTTGCAGCGCACGCCAGGCGGCGAAGGCCAGCAGGCCGGCGACCACAACACCGATCAGCACGTAACCGAAGGGCTGGCTGAGCAATGCTTCAAGGCTCTTGTGGCTGTCTTTCGGTTTGGTGGAGTCGTGCGCTGCCAACAGCGCGAAGATGCCGATGATCAGATACAGAACGCCGCGCGCGGCGTATCCGCCTCGGGCAAGCAGGACAAGCGTGTGTTGAGTGGACATGGGTTTTACTTCCAGGGAATCGATGTGAAGCAGACCCGTGGACGGGGCAGGGGTTCGATAAATGCGTCGCCGGTGGGCGACGCGCGCCTTATCAGCCTGCCATTCAGTGCTCGCCGCGCTTGAGACTCATAAAGGCGTGGTCAGCGAAAATGGAATGCGCAGCTCTTCAACCGGCCCTGAATCCCGACCGCACATTTCGTCGTGCACGCATTGTTGCACCAGTACGCAGGGAAACGCCGGCACGGTTTGCAGCAAGTCGCGCAGGTGGGTGATCGAACGCAGGTGCATTGGCTTGGCCGCGTCATCGAGCAAGGTGAATTGGCCCTGATCCACGCGAATTCTCGCCAGATAAAAACCACCTTCAAGTGACAGCAGCTCCAGTTCGCGAACTTCACTGTTGGCCGCACGTTCGGTGAGGGTTTGCAGATTCATGCTTCACTCCTTGCCTACCAGGGCAGGCGTTCTCCATCGTAGGCGAAGAAATGGCCGCTATCGGCCGGCGTCAGCGTGTCAATCAGACTCAGTAATTGCGCAGCGGCAATGTCTGCCGGGCGGGCGCTTGCGGCTCCGCGAAAAGGTTGCGACAACGGCGAGACCACCGTGCCCGGGTGCAGGCTGAGCAAGCGACTCTGCGGGCGCGTGCGCGAAAGCTCGATGGCGGCGGTCTTGATCAACATGTTCAGCGCAGCCTTGGACGCGCGATAGGCGTACCAGCCGCCCAAACGGTTGTCGCCGATGCTGCCGACTTTCGCCGACAGCATCGCCATCGCGCCTTGAGGCGCAAGCAATGGCAGAAAGTCGCGCAGCAGCAACGCCGGCCCCAGCGTGTTGACTTGAAACACCGCCTGCAGCGACTCGGCTTCGACTGCGCTGTAGCTTTTTTCCGGCTTGACTTGGTCGCGATGGAGCAGGCCCGCCGCGTGAATGATCAGGTGATAGGGCGCTTCGGCAGCCAGTTCGGCGGCGGCGCTGGCGATCGTTTCGGGCTGCTCGAGGTCGAGCTTCGGCACAGTCTGGCGTCCCAGCGTACGGACGCTGGCGCAGCGTGGATCCTGGTTCAAATGTTGGCAGAACGCCGTGCCGAGGGCGCCACTGGCGCCGATCACCAGAGCGCGATAACCGTCGCCGAACGAGGCCAGGGTCAACCCACTGCTCATGGGTTCGCTCCAGCGTTCTGGCGCCGGAAGAACACCGTCACCTGACCGACTTCGAAACCCCACTTGGACATACGGGTGCGGTTGATCAGCGTGTCCTCGTCGACCAGGTACATCCAGTCGTCCATGCTCATTTCGTAGGTCGAGTCGTCGACTGGCAGGTTCAGGCGATAACGCCAGTGGAAGGTGTTTCCAGCGATCTGGCCCTGCGCAACCCCGACCACATCGTGCGCGCGACCGCTCCACTGACCATTGCCCCCGGGAGTGAGTGTCCAGACCCGACGCTCATGGGTGCCGTCGCTGTAAAGAAAACGCTCGTCGAGGATCAGGTTTCCACCTTCACGACGGCTGGCAATATCGACCTCAAACCGCTTGACCACTTCGCCGTTGCGCTTCTGGAACATTCCCCAGGCCTTGACGGGCTGACTGAAAAACTGCTCCAGATTCAGTGCCGGTTGCTGATCCGCGTAACGAGCAACATCGACACTGCCGCAGCTTGCGATGCTGAGCGCCAGTCCTAACAGCAGGAGAAATCGGGTCATCTTCCAACTCCTTGAGCTTGTACAGTTAACAGGCTGTGTATAGGCCTAACGCCGACCGATGAGCTGGAGAAATTCCTGCCGCGTCGTCGAGCTGTCGCGAAAGGCACCGAGCATGACCGAGGAGGTCATGATCGAATTCTGCTTCTCGACACCGCGCATCATCATGCACATGTGCCTGGCTTCAATAACCACCGCGACGCCGGCGGCATCGGTGATCTGCTGGATCGCCTGAGCAATCTGCCGAGTAAGGTTTTCCTGGATCTGCAGACGCCGCGCGAACATGTCGACCACCCGCGCGACCTTCGACAGCCCCAACACCCGGCCAGTAGGGATATACGCCACATGCGCCTTGCCAATAAACGGCAGCATGTGATGCTCACACAGCGAATAAAGCTCGATATCGCTGACGATCACCATCTCATCGCTCTGCGACTCGAACAGCGCACCGTTGGTGACGTCTTCCAGGCTCATCGCGTAACCGTTGCACAGGTATTGCATCGCCTTGGCGGCGCGCTGGGGCGTGTCCAGCAAACCCTCGCGTTCCGGGTTCTCACCGACGCCAACGAGGATTTCACGGTAATGGCTGGCTAATAGTGGGCTCATTCGGGTTACTCGTGGCGGTGCGGGTTAGGGACACTGTCGGGCGAAAAGGTTGTACGCATACAGGTTGGCTGTATAGGTTTTATTCAAGATAGGCCGAAAAAAATCAACTGACAATGAATCGGTGATTTTTTTGTGCGGGTTTGGGAGTTCAGGCAGGACAAACCTGGGGCCAGGTTTGGTGAGTGGCTTGCTTGGGCCAGATGTATGAGCGTCTCAGCTGATAGCTGCCAGTGGCGAATGGCAGCTATCGACCAAAAGCGGACGCCCAACGCACTTTTTTCAACCCAAAGCGGTCATCATCATGTTCAAGTATTATTGTGCCGATGCTCGGACTGTTCAGAGGTAGGTTGATGCATGGCCAGAAGCGTTAGGCTTCAACAGAAACTTCATTCAAAGTATCTCGTTGAGGTAGCAGGAGAGGTGGTGCTTGATGACTGCCTTGTTGAAAAGCTATGGGCGCTCAACAGAGGTGACAGGTTTGAGTTGAATTCACACTCCTTCGGTTTTGGACCTGTTCAAAAATACCGCTTGGAATACGTGATAACGAGAGGCCCCATTCCTGGGCATTGGCTCTACAAAGAATTTGACCCAAAGGAACTGACATTATTTTTTACGGCAAAAGACTTTGCCGGCATTTGCCATGGCTGGACCTTGTTTGACGAGTGACCATTCACGGTTCGCTGCGTGGGAGGCAGCTTCCGGCCAAAAACAGTCATTCAGGTATGCCGATAAAACCATAATCGGCCATACGTAGATGGATGTAGATTTATTGCCTCAACGAGCTTGCAAGAGCGAGCCAACCAGCGAGCCTTTGACCTATCGAGTACTCGACACGCTAGCTTGTCTGGACGGGTTTTAAGGTTGCCAGAGTTCATGGGTTGCCATAATCGGATGCACGAGAATCGGCCACGAGAGTGATGAACTCACGTACCCATTTGAAGCCGGCATGCCCATCCGACCGCTCATGCCAGAACAAGCCAATCGCAAAACCTTCCACCGGCAAGGGAGGGGCTACGCACAGCAGTTGCTCGCTGCGACCGTCTACAAGACGACTTGGAACCAGGGCCACACAATCCGACTGCGCGACCAACTCCGGTACTGGAAGGAATGACGACGCTGAATGAACGACGTTACGCCGCAGCCCGCGCGCTACCAACGCGTGATCCACCGAGGTAGAGAAGCCTCCGCCGCGCAGTGACACCACGACATGTTCCAGCTGCGCGAACTCATCCACGGTCAGGTCCGCGCGCAGGCTGGGATGCCCACGACGCCCGATCAGCACGTAACTCTCATCATAGAGGTGTTGCGAGTGCAGTGCGGGCGGAACCCCGTTCATGTTTATCACGGCCAGATTCACCTCGCCGCGGGTCATCTGCAGCTCCAGCTGTGGTACGTCCAGGATGCGCAGTGCGATGCGAACACCCGGCGCTTCGCGTCGCATGGCGACAACGAGATGCTTGATCAAAACCGCCTGCACGTAATCCGTGCAGGCGATTGATACCGTCAGGCTCGCCGTCGCGGGCTCGAAATTCAGATGAGTAGTGACGGTCGCCCTTACCTGGTCAAGTGCTTGGCGAAGCGGCACGAGCAGCTCCAAGGCTTTGACGGTGGGCGTCATTCCACGCTGCGCGGGGATCAGAAGAGGGTCGTTGAAGACGTCGCGCAGACGGCTCAACTGAGCGCTGACTGCTGGCTGGCTCAAATGCAGACGAGCGGCAGCCCGGGTCACGTTCTGCTCAATGAGAAGGGCCTCCAACGTCACAAGCAGATTTAGATCAAGGCGTCTGGTATCCATCGATCTTATGTTAGCAGCAAACTTTTGCGATTTCACAGATGGCCCGAGCCCCGCGACACTCCTTCGAAATCACAGCGGAGCCGTCCTTCATGTCGAAAAAAGTACTGATCATCTATGCCCATCCCGAGCCTTCGTCGCTAACGCGGCAACTGGTGGATGTGTCTGTTGAATGCTTGACTGCGCAAGGACACGAGGTCCTGCAATCCGATCTATACGCCATGGGCTGGAAAGCGATATTTGACGAGCACGACTTTCCTCAGCGGGCCAACCCTCAGCGGCTTTCGTTCGGAGCAGAGTCCGCCCACGCCTATCGTCATCGCAGCCAAAGCTCTGACGTGGCGGCGGAGCAAGACAAGGTTCTAGCGGCAGACGTTGTCATCTTCCAGTTTCCGCTTTGGTGGTACGGCATGCCGGCCATCATGAAGGGATGGATAGATCGCGTCTGGGCAGCCGGACTCGCCCACGGCTACAAGGACGCTGGCAACGCCTACCGCTATGGTGACGGCGCTTTCAAAGGCAAGCGGGCCATGTTGTCAGTCGCTGTCGGCGGCCCCGCAGATGACTATTCGCCGCGCGGCATCAACGGACCACTCGAGCAATTGCTATTTCCGATCACGCACGGCTCGCTCTACTTTCCTGGGTTCGATGTGCTGCCGACGTTCGCCATATACGGCACTGGCAACTTGACCGCCGCAGATGCCGTCGCAGCCAAAGAGGCTTGGCGCACCCGACTCGAGGATTTGTTCACAGATGCGCCAATACCCTTCCGGCCCCAAAACGGTGGGGACTACACTCCCCGCAATGAGCTTAAACCGCATGTGGCCGTGGGCCAGAGCGGCATAATGGCGCACGTCGCGTATGGTGAAACAACCCAGCGCAAGCAGCTGAAAACGGAGGAGGTGTCATGAAAACCTTCGTGATTCTGACTCGCCGTGCTGATGGAGCGGCAGAAGACTTCAAGCGGCTGGCGAAACCGGAGGTAGTGCACGTTTGGCAAGGCTTCGCTGGCGGTATCGTGCGCGCAGTTCATGGGCTGGCCGATGGTCCCGGTGCCGCGTTTGAACTGGAATCCGCCACCTTCGAAGAGGCGCGTGATTACATCGAGGCGCTGCCTTACGTCAAAGGGAATCTGCTACACGTGCAGTACTGCGCGCTCAAGCCCTTCTCTGATTACGCGAGACTCGTTTCCTCCTGATGAGCGATCAGCGCAGATCAACACCTGTTTGCACGGCGCTGCATGCTGTAGCCAGATTTTACGCGCAGCATGCAGCGTCAGGCCGGCACTCGTTTGATGCGAAGAGGGCTGGCACTGGCGGCTTGTGCCGTTTCCGGCCTGTTGCGAAGGCCTGTAATTGACTCATAGCTACGCTTTGACTCCCGCAGCCTGACTGATTGCAGGTCAAAATTTTACGGAGAATTTACGCAGTCTTTATTGAGGGCATCCGATACTGCGCGGCGCTAATTTGGAACGGTATCGTGATGTCCCTCGCAGCAATTCGGCTTATCGGCTTCATCTTGGGTATTTTTTTGATCACCCTGGCGGTAAGCATGGCTATACCCATGTTGACGCTGGTGGTCTATGAGCATAGCGACGATCTGTCGGCCTTTCTCTGGTCGAGTCTGATTACCTTCATCTGTGGTCTGCTGTTGATCGTGCGAGGGCGTCCGGAGACTGGCAATCTTCGGCCCAGGGACATGTACCTGCTGACTACCGCGAGCTGGGTTGTTGTATGCGCCTTCGCAGCGTTACCAATGGTTTTCATCAGCGATATCAGCTACACCGATGCGTTCTTTGAAACGATGTCGGGCATCACAACCACTGGCTCGACGGTACTCACCGGTCTGGATAGCGCCTCTCCCGGCTTGTTGATCTGGCGTTCCATGCTGCATTGGTTAGGCGGCATCGGTTTTATCGGCATGGCTGTCGCGATTCTTCCGCTCTTGCGAGTCGGCGGCATGCGTCTTTTCCAGACAGAGTCCTCGGACTGGTCGGAGAAAGTGACACCACGTTCTCATGTCGCAGCCAAGTACATTCTTTTGCTCTATCTGGGCCTGACGGGTATCGGCACTTTGGCGCTCTGGCTCGCAGGAATGACCCCATTCGAAGCGATCAACCACGCAATGTCGTTGATCTCTACCGGCGGGTTCTCGACGTCGGATTCCTCCCTCGGGCATTGGGAGCAGCCAGCAATTCACTGGGTGGCGGTAGTCATCATGATTCTGGGCAGTCTGCCATTCACCTTGTACGTCGCAACCTGCCGGGGCAATCGGCGTGCGCTGATCAGGGACCACCAGGTACGCGGGTTTATTGGATTCCTGCTCGTCACATCGTTGGCGGTAGGTACCTGGCTGTATTTTCACAGCGACTACGGATGGTGGGACGCGTTTCGAATCGTGGCGGTCAATGTGACCTCGGTCGTCACGACCACCGGAATTGCGGTTGGCGACTACACCTTGTGGGGCAGCTTCGCTGTGTTGCTGTTTTTCTATCTGACCTTCGTCGGTGGTTGCTCCGGCTCAACGGCAGGCGGGCTGAAAATCTTCCGTTTTCAGGTGGCTGCCGCGCTTCTGGTCAGCAGCTTGAAGCAGTTGATCCATCCCCGAGCCGTGATTCAGAAAAAATACAATGGTCATCCCATCGACGAGGAGATCGTCCGCTCGCTGCTGACCTTCTCGTTTTTTTTCACAATCACGATTGCTGCCATCGCTTTGGGCCTGGCACTGATCGGGCTTGATTGGATTACCGCTCTGAGCGGTGCCGCTACGGCGGTGTGTAACGTCGGCCCCGGCCTGGGCACAATCATCGGGCCGGCAGGTAATTTCTCGTCACTGCCGGATGCGGCGAAATGGCTACTCACCGTTGGCATGCTGCTAGGCCGGTTAGAGATCCTGACGGTGTTGGTGCTCGTGACCCCGGTCTTCTGGAGATATTGAGCCAGTCATTCGCTGGCAGAGACGCCGATTGTTGCCTGTTTCGGTGAATAGCAGGGCAGTCATGGCTTTACCGCGTGATCATCGTCAGTACGGGGAGCGTCCATCGGTTTCTTCTCCGGTACTGTAAAACTCACTGTCGTACTGGTGATGATCTGGTGCGTCGGGTCGGCCACTTCCAAGAGAACCTTGTGAGGACCGGGCGTTAGCCCGACCAGGATAATCGGGTCTTCACTGGTGTGAGCCCACGTACCTTTCCAGTCATCGACGGTCACGTGAAGGTGACCTAAGCGTGGTGATACCTGCGCAGCCACCTTGCCAAAAACCGGCATGATCCTGGCGTGCTCTGTTCGAAACTGGATGATGACCACTCCACGGGCGAGCGGCTCGGCAAGCGGCGGGTAGGCAATGAGTCTCGGCGCACTCTCGGATGCCAAGGGCAGTATCGCCGGTGGAGAATCGCTGTCTGCTGCCCCTTGTCCAAGTACGGATGTGCAAAAGCAGACACCCAAAGCCAGGGCCAATAGACTTCCGGGAGCGAGGGACATGATCTGTTTCTCCGCGTGATTTCATTCAAGCGTAGATCAACTTGGGTATTGCCCGTAGTTAACGGTGCCCGCGGTAACGCGGGCACCGTTTTCCGTGTGGGGAAAAACGCTGACCCGCCTGCTTACCAGTTGTAGCTCAGCTTGGCGGTAATCTCGCGGCCCGGGTTGTAGAAGTTCGCGGTGCCGGAGCCGACCACGTGCTGCTCGTCCAGCAGGTTGCTGACGTTCACCGCCAGGTCGGTGCCCTTGGCAATCTTGTAGTTGAACGCGGCGTCGAACAGGGTAGTGCCATCGCTTTTGCCGGAGTTGGCTGCATCGAAGTAATAAGCGCCGACGTAGCGCGCACCCAGGCCCACGCTGACATCGGTGGCGGGTACGTCGTAGTAACTCCAGAGCGAAGCGGAATGCTTGGGTGCCGTGGCGAACTCGTTACCCTTCAGCGAGCTGCCGTCGAACAACGAACCGCGCAATACTTCGGACTCCATGTAGGAATAGCCACCGATCAGGCTGAGGTTCTGCGTCACCTGCGCCTTGGCCTCCAGGTCGAGGCCGCGTGCACGTGATTCACCCACCGTCTGCTGCTCGATGATGCCGCTCGGCAGCACCACGGCGATGGTTACGTTCTCCTGGGTCAGGTCATACACGGCGGCGGAGAACAGTGCATCCATTCCCATCGGCGCATACTTCACGCCCACTTCGTACTGCCTGCCTGTCTGCGGTGTTACGCCAACCTGCGGCGGCGAGACGGATTCGACCATGCTCACGTAGGTGGACACCTCATCGTTGACGATATAGGTCAACGCACCTCGGTAGGAGGTTTCGGAGAAGTTGTCTTTCTCAGTGGATTGCAAGCCTTTGCTGGTCAGGTCCATCGAGTCGTTGCGCACACCTCCGGTGACGATGAAACGCTCGTAGAACGACAGGTTCTGCTGAAGGAAGACGGCCTTGGTGGTCGCGTCTCGCTTGTTGACGGCATACGGCGCGATTGAGCGTGGAACGCCAGTAAACACAGGGTTGGCAATGTCGATCGGTGTCGTCAGGGCGTAGACCGAGCTTTCCTTGGTGGTCGAATCGAGATACTCCACGCCCACCAGGCTGCTGCTGTCGATGTTCTCGAAGCGGGCATCGTATTGCAGCATCAGATTGCCGTTGAACTGATCGGCTTCAGTGTCGGTCCCGAACAGGTATCGATCGACGGTGGTACCGACACGTGCGGCGCTGTCGCTGAGGTACACGTAGCCAAAATCATCGGTCAACTTGCTGTAACGCAGATTGCTGCGCAGCACGAAACCGTTGTCGAAATCATGGGTGACGTTACCGCTGAGGCTGGTGCGCTCGACATCGTGGAAGTTGTAGCTGGGCTCGCCATAAAACTTGCTGCGGTCGTATTCCCGATCCAGTGGATAGCCGCCGCTGTTGGGCGAACTTTCGGTTTTCAGGTAGTCCAGAATCATCGTGGCGGACGTGTAATCCGTCGGTGCCCAGGTGAGGCCACCCATAAACAACTGATTGTCGTCCTGCGAATGATCGTACTCGCGATCGCTGTTCTGGCCTTTGGCAGTAAAGCGGCCGGCCAGGGTTTTCTCGTCGTTCAGCGCATCGCCGACATCGATGCCGGTCTCGACATGGTCAAACGAACCGTAGGTCACATAGCCTTGGCCAAACTTCTCGAAGCGCGGCTGTTTGGTCACGAAATTCACCGAACCGCCCGGGTCCGCAGGGCCAAACAGGGTGGAGTTGGCGCCACGCAGAATCTCGATGCGCTCATAGGCGAACGGATCTTCGCGTACGCCGCGCATCGAGCTGAGGGTCAAGCCGTCACGGTAGGTGGTGGCCTGGAAGCCGCGGATCTGGAAATAGTCGTTGCGATCATCCGTACCATAAAAGTCACTGACCACGCCCGGCGTATATTGCAGCGCTTCTTCCGTGGTGCTGACGCTGCGTTGCTGCATTTCCTTGTTGGTCACCACCGACACCGATGCCGGTGTATTGAGAATGCTGGTGGCCACCTTGCCGCCCACCCAGAGCTCCTTGGCAACCACCGAGTTGGCGTCGTCGTCGGCACTGACCCGGACCTTGGCATTGATGATGAGCGGGGCGAGGCGGTAGTCCTCGACGGCCGTTGCGTCGAGTTCCAGCGGGCCGGCGGTTTTTGCTTGAGGGGTCAGCAGGTAAGCATTCGCGCCTTGCTGTTCGACCTGCAATTCGCTTCCCTGCAGCAACGATGACAGCGCTGCCGATGTATCGAGCGTGCCATTCACGCCAGCCGTGGTGCGGTTCGCCACACTCGAGGCGTCGAAGGAAAGGCTGATGCCAGCCTCGCGCGCAAAGCGGTCAAGCGCTGGCGCCAGTGGCCCGGGGGCGATATTCCACTGTTTGACTTGATTGCTGTGATCAGCGCCCGAGGTTTGCGCCAGCGATGGCAATGCGTAGCTGCTCACGATCAAACCCAGGATCGCACCGTGCATGGCACGACTTAATGGATGGCGCTGTGAAACCGGGGACGAACTCATTTTCTCGCTCCAAGAAAGGACATCGGCAGACTGGCCTGTATTCCGGCCTTCCTTACAGGTCGAACGAGAATGAGAAACCACCTCATTATTTTTCAGGTAGCGAAAAAATATTCGAGTGGAGTCAGGTGGCAGCGGTTACGGTGACCCAATAACGGGTTCGGTAATCAATGTGCAGGCGCAGTGACTGCGCGATCAATGCCAGGACCCGATCGTTGTCGGCGAGCTGGAAGGTGCCGGAAACGCGTCGATCAGCGACCTCTTCGGCGCAGCGCATGATTCCGGGGCGATAACGCGACAACTCCGCGATAAAGTCCCCAAGGCGCATATGGCTCGCACTGATCACTCCGTCACCCCAACCCCATGGATCAAGGCCGTTGTCCCTGAACGTTCGGGTGCCGCTTGGGGTGAACAGCAGTTGGTTTCCTGCCAGAACGTTGCGGCTCGCAGGCGTTTGACTTGAGCCGGGGAACACCGTGACTGATCCTTCCTGGGCCGCGACCAGAGTGCCGTCGTCACGCTCGCGGACCAGAAAGCGCGAGCTGTGGGCTCGCATCATTCCGTCGCGTGATTGCACCCAGAGTGGTCGCGCTTGCGGCGAGTGTTGATCCGCACCGACATTCACGATGATTTCACCACGGCGCAGGATGATCAGGCGTCGCTGGGCGTCGAAATTGCTGTCGACGGCGCTATCGCTATTGAGCTGGATAAGGCTGCCATCATCGAGTTGGAAACGTCGTTGCTCGCCGGTGCTGCTGCGCTGCTGTGCAAGCATGGAGGGCAGGGGGGTGTAGTCGCGGCCGAGCCAGGCTGCCGTGCCGACGGTCGCCAATACGCCCAGTAGCTTCAGGCTTTCCCGCCGGCGCATTCCATGTTGGGCGCCCTTAAGGGTTTGTCGAGCCAGCTGAGCTGGCACGCCTTCGAATTCATCTCCCAGCGTTTCCACACGCTGCCACGCCAACGCATGCTCCGGGCGCTGCTGCAGCCAGTGCTCGAACGTGCGCTGTGTCTGTTCATCGGCTTGATTGAAGCGAAGGCGCACCAGCCATTGGATCGCCTGCTCGACAATGGCCGGATCCAGCGCCTCGGGCTCAGGCCTCGACATAACGCAAGCGATAGCAGTGTTGCAGGGCCGTGGCCAGGTCGCGCTCCACCGTCGCGCGGGAAACACCGAGCTTTTCGGCGATTTGCGCGCAGGTCAGACCGTCGAGTCGGGCAAATAAAAACGCCCGACGAACTCTTGGTTTAAGCGAGTCAAGCAGACGGTCTATGCGCTCAAGCGCATCGAGAATCATCAGCCGGCTTTCTTCCGATGGAACCTCGTGTTGAGGCAGCAAGGTGATGCTTTCCAGGTAGGCACGTTCGAGTTCGCGACGACGATATTGATCAATCATCAGACCGCGGGCAATGCTGCTCAAATAGGCGCGTGGCTCGCGCAGGGCGCCGGACTGATGGCGGTGTTTGAGCACACGCACAAAGGTGTCCTGCGCCAGATCTGCGGCGTTGTCGCGACAGCCGATGCGCCGAATCAGCCAGCCCTGTAACCACGAAAAGTGGGTGCGATAGAGCAGCCCTGGATCTGCAGTACCTAGTGTTTCATCGCTACGCATCGGCATCCCGGGACATACATGATTGATAATGAATCGCATTCTACTCAGGCGTTGGGCCATCAGGCAAATGCGTCGTGCTTAGCGTCCGCTCTGGGCGAACTGGCGCCACGATTTACTTGGAGAATTGGCCCGTTAGCAGGCTTTTGCCAAGGACCGCTCTTGGCCGATAGTGGCCGCTCACAGGCGTCTGCCTTCGGGCAATGGCTGCCTTTCGTAACTGGCTGAAATCGACCGAAAGCGAGTTATCGGGAGGCAGCCCTAAGCAGCCGTCAGTTGACTTACATGGCCAGCTCACTTTCCTTGATATTTGCGATAGGGCCTAGAATCGACGCGTCAAACGCTGCCAGAGGGCGGCGATCGGCAAGGCGGTTGGGGTAGTCTGGGTTCGCCAGTGCTGCCTTTCCGATAGCCAGTATATCTGCCCCGTCGGCCCGTACGGCGTCGAAGTGTTCCTCGTCGTGCAGGCCGCCGTTTGCGATCAACACGACCCCGGGCGCATGACGACGTGCCAACGCAACCAGGCTTTCTGAGCTGCAGGGAAAAGCAGGTTGCCACGCCTCGTATTCGGTCACATGGATGTAGTCGACCCCGGCGTCCTTGAGGGAGCCAAAAATGACTTCGGCATCGTGTTCGCCGTTCGACCATTTGTGCCCGAAATCATTGACCTTGCCTTGAGAGATACGAACGCCAACGGGAAAAGCCCCCACGGTTTCCCGGACGGTTTTGATTACTTCCAGAATTAACCCGATGCGTTGTTGCGTGTTGCCACCCCAGCGGTCATTGCGGTGATTGGTGTAATCGGTGAGGAATTGGTCAAGCAAGTAACCATTCGCTCCATGTATCTCGACACCATCGAAGCCCGCGTCCAGAACTGACCGCTTCGCAGCCTGAGCGAAGCCAGCAATGGCATCAGCGATGTTTTCGTCCGTCATCGCGGTGGGCACCGGGTACTTGCCTTCTCCATAGTAGAACCGCATCTGCTCGCCTTTTGGGCGAATCGCCGAGGGCGCGGCGGTACATTGGTTGAAGCGGTTCCCTTGGCTCAATGCCCCTGCATGCATGATTTGCGCGAAAATCGCAGTTTCCTCAACGTGCACTCGGTCTGTGACCGCGCGCCATGCGAGAGTTTGTTCCGTGTCCGTCAAGCCTGGCTGGAAGGGGTAGCCTTGAGAAAAAAACTGGTCGGTGTAGATCCCTTCGGTAATGACTAATCCAAACCCGCCTTTGGCGAAGCGTTCGTAATAGCGCGCCATTGTGTCGGTCACTACGCCGGTTTGCGTGGCGCTGACGCGAGTCATGGGGGCGACCGCCAAGCGATTGCGGAGGGTGAAATTCTTGATATCGTATGGCGTTAAAATCGATGGGGACGAGTGGTTCATGGCTGCACCTCGTTTCTAAGCGTACCAAGGCGTAATTGCCTGCTGTGATAGATAGTACGGAGGGGTTGGGGCTCGACCAAGCCGACTTTGTGTGAAGCCGGTATAACGGAAAAGGATGCAATCATGCTGACTACTGACCTGCGCATATTTCTTGCTGTCGCGGCTGCGCGCAGCCTGTCGGATGCGGCGCGCAGACTCGATGTAATGCCCATGCAGGTGTCACGGCGTATTACTGCGCTCGAGCGGGAATTGGGGGTGCGGCTGTTTCAACGCACTACCAGAGCAGTGTCGCTCACTGCCGAGGGCGAAGCATTCCTTCCCTATGCGCATACCATGATCGAGGCAGAGGAGAGTGCGATTGGGGAGTTACAGCCTTCGTCGAGCCGGGTGACAGGATTGTTGCGGATGACGGCACCTAGTGTTTTTGGACAATCCGTTGTCTTGCCCATGCTGCCGAAACTGTTGCAACGATACCCTGATCTACAGGTGGAGCTCGATGTTTCCGATACAGTAGTCGATCTGGTGGGGCGGGGATTTGACCTCGCGCTGCGCGTGGCGCCTCTGGCCGATTCCGAACTGGTTGCCAGGCGTATCGCACCCAATCCACGCGTTCTCTGTGCGGCCCCTCACTATCTGCGACAGCACGGCACGCCCTGCACCGTAGCGGAGCTTGATCAGCACTCGTGCATTGTTCTTCAGGCTGTACCGAAATGGCCTTTTGTGGTGAACGGCGAGATCGTTCGGCGGCGGGTACAGGGGCGGGTGATGATTAGTAACGTTGGCGCCGTACGCGATGCTGCAATCGAAGGCCTGGGCATTGCGATGCTCGCATACTGGGACGTCTTGCCCCAATTACGAGAAGGTTCTCTGAAGGAAATCCAGTTGACTGACGGGAGCATGGAACAGTTGTCTGTCTGGGCCGTCACCCCGACCCGCCAGTATGTTCCCGCTAGAGTGAAAGTTTTCCTGCAGACGCTCGAAGCTGAAATGACTTCGCGGCTTCAGGGCATCTAACCGTATCTTGAATGTCCGCTTGTGGCCGAAAGCGGTTATTGCTGTGTGGCAACAAACGGCCAAAGGCAGACGGTTTTGGCCGTTTGCGTTCTGAAAGGATTACAAGAGGCTATGCACCCACAAACTCGATGACCGTCTTGCCCTTGCCGCGGCCTTCGGCGACTTGGCGAAATGCCTCGTTGACGTCTTGCGGCGCAAAGTGCTGTTGGTCCACGCGGATCGTCAGTTGACCCGCATTGGCCAGCGCAGCGGCCTCGCGCAGGATAGCGCCGTGATGTTCGCGTCCTTTGCCGGTGAGCAGTGGCGCCAGGGTGAAGACGCCCGAGTACGTGGCACTTTTGAACGATAACGGTGCCAGGCTGTGCTGGCCCCAGCCCAGGCAGCTCAGCACGTGCCCGGTATAGGCTTTCACGGCTTTGAATGATGCATCCAGCGTGCTGCCGCCGACGGTGTCATAGACAATGTCGAACCCTTCGCCGGCGGTGTAGTGCTCGACATAATCCTCAACGCTCTGTGCCTGATAGTCGATCGCCGTGGCCCCCAGCGAGCGTATGAATTCGAGACTGCCCGCCGAACCGGTGGCGTAGACATCGGCACCGCGTGCCTTGGCCAGTTGCACAGCCACTTGGCCGACCCCACCCGCGCCGCCATGAATCAGGACACGCTGACCGGAGCGGACATTGGCGTGATCGACCAGACCTTCCCACGCGGTGATGAATACCAAAGGCAATGCAGCCGCCTCACCCATGCTGAGGGAGTGTGGCTTGACCGCGATCAGGCGGGCATCCACGGCAATGTACTCGGCCATGGTGCCTTGGGCACCGCCGATCCCGCCGGGCATGCCGAAGACTTCCTGGCCCTGGGTGAACCCCTCGACCGCTTCGCCTACTTCGACCACCGTACCGGCAAGATCAAGGCCGAGCACGGCCGGCAGCGTTTGGCGGGCGTGAGCCCCTGCGCCGGCGGCAATTTTGGTATCGAGCGGATTGACCCCTGCGGCGTGAACCTTGACCAGTACTTGCCCCTTACCGGCAACAGGGCGGTCGATGTGACGGATGGCCAGAGGGGATTGAGCGGATTCGGCGATGGCGGCAAGCATGGAATGTTTCATGGCGGGAACCTGTGTTGGGATGGACGCTTACAGATTGCCGCGCTTTAATCATTCCGATAAGAAACCCAATTTGCATATGACTTATTCCCCAAAGAGAACCAATCGTCGATGGATCTGTTCGACAGCATGCATGTCTTTGTCCGCGTCGTGGAGCGCGGGTCTTTCTCGGCGGTCGCCCGTGAACTGAACATTGGGCAGCCGGCGGTAAGTAAACAAGTGCGCGCGCTGGAGCAGTATCTGGGTGGCCCATTGTTCGCACGCAGCACTCGGCACCTGGCCCTGACCGACCAAGGTCAACGCTTCTACGACCACTGCCAGGAAATTCTCGGCCACGTCGAAACTGCCACGCGAAGCTTCACCAGTGGCCAGGAGCAGATTGCCGGCCCTTTACGAGTCGCCGCCCCGGTCAGTTATGGAAGGTTATGCATCGCACCGCTCATAGGGACTTTCCTGCAACGCCATCCTGACGTGCGGATTGACCTGCGGCTGAGTGACCACAATGAAGACCTGCTCAAGGAAAACATCGATCTGGCTATACGCATTGGCGCGGTGAAGAACGAGGGATTGGTGGCACTGCCACTGGGCAATAGCCCACGGCGTGTCTATGCCGCGCCCGCTTACCTGGCTCTGCACGGCGTGCCACGTGAGCCCAGCGAACTGTCAGGTCACAACTGCATCGGCTTCACGTTGCTGGAGCATTACGACCGTTGGACCTTTACGCACCTCGGCCAAGCGTTCGATGTAGGTATTCAGGGCAACGTCACCAGCAACAGCAGCGAGGCCATCCGCGAAATGGTGCTCTCCGGCCTGGGTATTTCCCTCTCACCGCAATGGCTGTTCACAGCTGACGTCGAGCAGGGCAGGGTGAGTACCGTCCTCGACAACTATCAGACCAGCGCGCTGCCTGTCAGCGCCGTACTCAGCCGCGAGCGACGACGTTCAGCGCGGACGATGGCGTTCATCGATTTTCTACGCGAGCAATTGTTGTAGCAGCGCCTTGTGATACGCCGTCCGCTGCTTTCTTCTCCGGGACCCTGAAACTGTCTGATGACAGTCCCAAGTCGATTACTGCCGTATTTTTCCATCTACCAGACATTTGATGCGGCCGAGTATTGGCACGGCAGCACGTGCCGCGGAGATCAGCTCATGAGCGTACGCCTGCGGCCTGCTGCAACCGCCGCACCGCGTCTCGGGCCTGGGCGCCGAGTTCGGCCAGGTCGAAGTCAGGCAACTGGTCGTCGTGTACGGTCAACCGGCCACCGACCAGCAAGGCGCGCAACGTCGGGCGTCCTCCGCCCACCACCGGCCCGATCGCCGGGTCATGCAGGCCGAAGTATCGCGGCTGGTCCAGGCGGTAGATCGCCAGGTCGGCCGCCATGCCCACTTGCACGCTGCCCACGGCGTCCAGCCCCAGCACCCGAGCCCCGCCAGACGTACCCCAGCGCACCACGTCTTCCACCGTGGCCGCGCTGGCACCGCCTTCCTCGTCACCGCCGGCATAACGCGGGCGGGCCCGTTCGCCAAGTCTGGCCCGTTGCATCAGCCAGGCGGCGTGGGTTTCGCTGATCATGTCGCAGGCCTCGTTGGAGGCGGCGCCATCCACGCCAATCGACACTGGCATTCCCGCAGCCTCCATGGCCACCACATCGGCAATGCCACTGCCCAGGCGGCCGTTGCTTTGCGGGCAATGGGCAATGCCCGTACCGCTGGCCCCGAGCATGCGGATTTCCTCGGCGTCGAGTTTCACCAAATGCGCGAACCACACGTCCGGCCCCAGCCACTCCTGCTCGGCACAGAACGCCACTGGCGACATGCCGTGGCGTTGCTGCACCTCATTCTGATATTCGACGGTTTCGCTCAGATGGCTGTGCAGGCGAATGCCCAGTCGCCGGGCGACCCGGGCGGTTTCGCGCAGGTGTTCGCCAGGCATGGAGTAGGGCGGGCTGGTGGGCGCCATCACCACCCGCCGCCAGGCATCGGCGGCCGGGTCGTGGTAGCGCCGCACCAGACGCTCGACGTCGTCCAGGTATTGCTCCAGGGTCTCCGGCCCGGCCACGGACTTGCCTTCGGCTTGCCGTGCTTGCGTGGCGCCGCCACGGCAGAGGACAAACCGTAGCCCCAGCCGTTCGGCTTCCTCGAACAGCACCTCGGCAGTGTCAAAGTCCATGCCCGGCAAGTACAGGTAATGATGGTCTGCGACGGTGGCGCAGCCGGATCGTGCCAATTCGACCAGACCAATGCGCGCGGCGAGGCGAAAGCTTTGCTCGTCAAACGCGCCGCGATAGCGATAGGGCACGGCACCCAGCCAGGCTCCCAAGCTCTGGTCGATACCTGCGGGAATGCCTTTGAGCAGCGACTGAAACAGGTGATGGTGGGTATTGACCCACGCCGGGTAGACCACACAATCGGTGGCATCCAGCACTCGCTCGCCGGGCTGGGGCTGCAGGGCGCCGATGGCGCTGATGCGGCCGTCGACGATACGGATATCAGGCCCGGCGTGGCGCGCCGCTGCACCGGACAAGCCGGTGAGGATGGCGCTGGCGTTACGTACCAGCCAGCTGTTTTGAAACTTCATGTGAGGCTCCATACGCCGCGCCTGCGGCGAATTCAAAGGGTCAGCCGAGTTCGCTTTCGTGCCAGTTGCGCAGGCTCAACCGGGCCAGCACGGCCATCAGGCTGAATAACGCGACACCGGTCAAGGCGATCAGCAGCAGAGCAGCGAACAGCCTTGGAATATTCAGTTGAAAGCCGGCCTGAAGGATCTGATACGCCAGCCCTGCACCGGTGCCCCCGGTGCCGGCAACGAACTCCGCCACCACCGCGCCGATCAACGCCAGCCCGCTGGCAATGCGCAGCCCGGCAAAAAAACACGGCAGGGCGCTGGGAATGCGCAGGCGCAACAGCACCTGCCAGCGGCTGGCGCGGTTCAGGCGGAACAGATTGAGCAGGCCGGGGTTGACGCTGCGCAAGCCGAGTACGGTGTTGGCGATGATCGGGAAAATCGCCACCAGGGTCGCGCAAATAATCAACGCCAGCGTGGTGTTGCTGCACCAGATGATGATCAGCGGTGCCACGGCCACCACCGGCGTCACCTGCAACAGGATGGCGTAGGGAAACAGGCTGGCTTCCAGCACGCGGCTCTGCACAAACACAAACGCCGCCAGGGTGCCGATAAGCACCGCCAGGGCAAACGAGAAAAAAGTGATCTTCAAGGTCATCCACAATGCACCGAACAGCATCGGGCCATCGCTGATCAGCGTACGGCCGATATCGACCGGGGAGGGCACCAGATACACCGGCACCTTCCAGGCCACACATGCCAATTGCCACAGACCCAGCAATACCGCGCCGAGCAGCAGCGGCGAGACGATGCGCAACACCGTGGGGTGACGTAACCAGGGAGTAAAGGACGAGTTCATGGTCGGGCTCTCAGTGAAGTCAGCAAGAATCGCCATTGGCCTCGGCCAGCAGCCGGGACAGGCGTGCGCACTGCGCGATAAAGGCCGGGGAGGTGCGGTAGGCCTCGTCTCGTTCCAACGGGCCGTCGATTTCGATGTCGGCGATTACTCGGCCCGGGCGCGCACCCATCACCACCACCCGCGATGACAGGTAGACGGCCTCGAAAATGCTGTGAGTGACGAACACCACGGTCAGGTCGCGGCTAGCCCACAGCTGACGCAGGTCGCTGTCGAGCTTGTTGCGGGTGAACTCATCCAGGGCGCCGAAGGGCTCGTCCATCAGCAGCAGATTGGGCTCGGTGGCCAAGGCCCGGGCGATGGACGCGCGCATTTGCATGCCGCCGGACAGTTCCCGCGGGTACACCTGGCTGAAGCGGTCCAAGCCGACAAGGGCAAGGGCGGCGTCGACCTTTGGCTGGCTCTGGGTTTTGGGCACATTGGCCAGGTCCAGCGGCAGGCGCACGTTGTCGCTGACCTTCGCCCAAGGCATCAGGGTCGCCTCCTGGAACACCATCGCCAGGCTTTGCCCTTGGGTCGGGCTGGCCGGGCTGTCTTTGCCCCACCAGCGCACGTGGCCGGCGGAGGGCTTTTCGAGGCCGGCGAACATTTTCAGCAGGGTGCTCTTGCCGCAGCCCGAAGGGCCGAGCAATGAAACGAACTCGCCGCGCTGAATGGCCAGCTTCACCCGGCTCAAGGCCTGGGTGCCATTGCTGTAGGTTTTTTCCACCTGATTGGCGAACAGCGGTGTTTGCACGCCGACGCTGTCGGCCCGGGGCAACGCTTGTGGCAGGGCGTTGGCCCCAGTTATGGTTTGCATCAACATAGCGCTCTCCCCT
This sequence comes from Pseudomonas sp. H26/SER47-MNA-CIBAN-0231, assembly GCF_040310465.1. NCBI lineage: Bacteria > Pseudomonadati > Pseudomonadota > Gammaproteobacteria > Pseudomonadales > Pseudomonadaceae > Pseudomonas > Pseudomonas sp. H26/SER47-MNA-CIBAN-0231. The sequence goes on from NZ_JBEOPW010000008.1 coordinate 78,484, forward strand.
TGGGTCATGAGCGTCCGGTAAAGCCCCGGCACACCGGGGCGCTGACTTCAATGGCTGAGGAACACTTCACTTTCACCGTGAGCTTCGAGCAGGCCCAGCAGTTGCCGACGAATCACCAGGCCAGGCTTGTCAGACGGCATGTGCAGTTCCACTCGCCGGCGAGTATCGACACAGGCGTCGTAATCGGTGGCTTCGAGGATGTCGCGGTCTTCGGCGGTGATCGCTGCGTCCCAGTCGATCAGTTCCTGGGTCGAGCATTGCTCTTCGCTGTCATTGCGGTACAGCCACTGGACCAGCATCAGTCGCCCGTCTTCCATGGGTGTCGCGCAGTTGTAGATGATGTGGTGGATGCCGCTGTCCGGGTACATGCAGCCAAAGCGCCGGGAGAAGGGCAGGTAATAGCGGTTGATCAAATGGCGCTGGGTGATCGGCTCGCGGGTCCCGGTGATGCGATAGCTTTCCTCAGGATTGCGGATCGGCACCCGAGTCTCCGCCTCGAAGCCGTAGTCGGTTTCGCGAAACTCGTAGCCGGCCGGCGCGGGCTGGTCGAAAAGGCCGAAGTTGGCTTTGTGGACGAAGGAAAAATGCGAGTTGTCAAAGGAGTTTTCCATGACCCGCAGCGGGCTGGTTTTCCACTCTTCATAAAACTGGAAGATGCGCCGGTAGCCCGGGGCGCCATCCTCGGGAAACTCAGGGATTGGTTGCAGAGGATCGTCGAGGGCAACCCAGGCGTAGCCGTATTTTTCCTGGCAGTAAAAGGCCTGGACCGAGGCGCCCGGCGGAATCATGCCCGCGGGGTTTTGCGGGATCTTCACGCAGGTGCCGGTGCAGTCGTATTCCCAGCCGTGATAGCCGCAGGCGATGTTGCCGTCCTCGCTGACAAAACCTTTCGAGAGCTTGGCGGTGCGGTGGCAGCAACGGTCGCGCATGGCCACCGGGGTGCCGTCGGGGCGCTTCCACAGCACCAGCGCCTCACCGAGTAAAGTGAAGGGCTGCGGGCCGGCATCCAGCGCGGTCATGGGCAGCAGGGCATACCAGAAGCGGCGCAATACAGGTTGTTTGGTGACCAACATAACAAGTGTCCTCACGGTATTCGTTCAGCCGGCTCTTGGGCTCGGGCTCTGGGTTCAGCAGTCTTGCAATCAGGCTCAGCGGCTGGCGGACTGTTCGGCGCCAGGCAGTACCTTCAAGTCCTCGACGAAGCGCGTGGTGTAGGCCTTCTGCCAAGGCGCATCGGCACCGAGCAGGCCGGCGTCGACCATGAAATTGCGCGTGGCCTGCCAGCGCGCATCGCTCATCACGCCGATGCCTTGGGTGGCGGCATCACCGCCGGTGACCAGGCGGTATTGCTTGAGCGTCGACAAGCCCCAGGCGAGCAATTCATCGCTCATGTTCGGGTTGTCGGCCTTGATCAGGCGGTTGGCGCTCGGGTTGTCGAGGTAGCGCTTCCAGCCCTCCATCGAGGCGCGAACAAAGCGCTGGACCCGATCCGGATGTTGATCGATCACATCCTGGCGAGTGGCCAGGGTCGAGCCGTAGGGCGGGTAACCGGCGTCGGCAAACAGGAAGAAGTTGGCTTTCTCCCCGGCCTTCAACGCCTGGAACAACTCGGAGCTGGCATAGGCCTGCTGCGTGGTGTTGGCGTTCGCGAGGAAGGGTTGCAGGTTGAAGGTGTAGGGGCGGGCCTGGCTGTCCTTCAGCTGATATTTGCCCTTGAGCCACGGCCACCAGGTTTGCTGGCCGGAGGTGGACACCAGCACCTGTTTGTTCTGCAACGCATCCAGGCCGCTCACATCGGCATGGGTCAGCAGACCCTGAGGATCACCTTGAAAGGGTGCGGCCACGGCCACCACCGGCAGGCCTTGCTCCACACTCTTGAGAATCTGCAAGTCGTAGTTGACGATGAAATCGGCCTGCTTGTTGAGCAGCAGCTGCATGCCATTGACCTGCGGCCCACCCATGCGGATGGTCACGTCCAGGCCTTCTTTTTCATACAGTCCATCCGCCAAGGCCTGGTAGAAACCGCCCTGTTCAGCTTGGGCATACCAGGAAGTAAGCAGCACCACCTTGTCATTGGCCAAAGCCAGTGGAGACGCGATCAGGGCGGCGGGCACAAGCGCCGTGGCCAGTAGCGAGCGAAGCGGTTGACCCAAGGCAAAGCGAATTTTCATGATGTGTTCTCCACAACGATTCGAAAACCGCCGCGCGCCAATCGGCACGCCAGCGAGGGACCGATTGGAGAGAACAAGGGGAGGAGAGAGGGCGTATATGCGTAGTTACACGGCTGACACTTCTCTCTTGCCCGGGGCGCTGGCGCCGCGTTCAAGCATCCAATCGGACGTACGCCCACAGGGAGGGGCGCAAGAGCAATGCCCGGTGCCATCGCTGGCACTGACCGCTTCTACTCGAAAGTGGTAATAGCCAAAAGTGTGCCAAGCCGTCGCAGGCCCGCCCTCACAGGATCCGGCAGGCGAGGCAATCAGCACGAGGTGGGCAGGCGAATCGCAACGGTGCGAATCCAAGTGAGCGCGCCTCAATCTGGTGCGCAACCGATGGCTGCAAAGTATTCAGTTTCACGCATCGATTGTGCTGAATGAGGGTTGAAGATTGTATTCGCTCAGTTGGCACAACCCCTGCTTAGTCCGGAATCGAGTAGAAGCGGTCAGCACAGAGGGCTCTCAACAGAACCCGAGGTGCAGGGCATTGCTCTGGCGGCATTACGCCGCGCACCCGGCAAGGGTCGCCCCTCGTTAATTTGAGGGCCAGAGCAGTTGTTTGATCGCAGCTCGGGCATGCCTTGCCGGTGATATCCGCCAATCACCTGACAAGGGCAGCCCATGAAAGCATCGCGTATTCCATTACTTGCACCTTCACAGCTGCGTCGCAGCCTGGCGCCGCTGTTAGCTCTGGCCAGCGCCGGCGCCGAAGCTGGCCCTCTGTTGTGGAACGACAACAGCTTGAGCTACCTCTACGGCCAGCATTTCAAAGTCGACGGCACTGGCGACGATACTCAGCACACGCTGAGCTTCGAACACGCCAGCGGCTGGACGTGGGGCGATATCTTCATGTTCGTCGACAACAAATGGTCCAGCGGACTCTCGGGTGCCGACGGCCATTCCTACTACGGTGAATTCTCCCCACGGCTGTCGCTGGGCAAAATCAGTGACCGCTCCCTGAGCTATGGCATCGTCAAGGACGTCCTCATCGCTGCCACCTACGAGCGCGGTGAAAACCGCAATCGCAAATATCTGTTGGGCCCCGCTGTCGACCTCGTGCTTCCAGGCTTCGACCGCTTTTCCCTGAATACCTACTACCGCAAACCCGACGGCATCACCGGTAAGGCCTCAGGTCAATGGCAGATCAACCCGACCTGGTCCATGACCCTCCCGGTGGGTCGCTCCGACATTCTTTTCGACGGCTATCTGGAGTGGTACGTCAACGACGTCGGCAACAAAGGCACCTCCAACTATGTGGCCAGGAGCTTTCACTTCAACCCACAAGTCAAATACGACGTGGGCAAGGCGCTGGGGCAACAGCAAAAACGTTTTTATGCGGGACTTGAGTGGGATTACTGGTCGAATAAATACGGGATTGAAGACACGAGCGGATTCCCTACCGACCAGAACGCGTTGAGTCTCTTGCTCAAGGTGTATTTCTGACGGGGCCGATCGCCCATTGCAGAAAGCGGCCTTGACGCACCACCTCGGCAAACTGGCGAAATCGGTGAGGTTCATCGCCGCTACCCCTGCGCTGCCAGCGCCTCAATCAATTCCTGGGTGGTGACGATTGAATGAGCGAAAGTCGGCCCGTTCAACTCGTGGGCGGCGTGCATCATTTCTGGACGGAAAGCGGCGGTCGCATCGCGCACCAGCGTGACGTGGTAGCCCAGTTCCGAGGCGTAGCGGGCGGTCGCTTCGATGCAGGTGTTTGCGAGCAGGCCGACGATGATGACGTGGGTGATGCCTTTCTGCTTCAGGCGAAAATCAAGGTCGGTATTGGCAAAGCCGCTGGAGCCCCAATGTTCCTGCACGACAATGTCGCCGTCCTTCGGCGCGAAATCGGGATGCCATTCGCCGCCCCATTCACCACGTGCGAAGTGGTGCATGTGCATGATTTTGCACTGGGTCGGTGTTGGATGATCCCAGCCTTCGTAGTCGCCATGTTCCCAACGGTGGTGCGGCACGATGACCACCGGAATGTTCTGCGCTCGTACGGCGCGATCGAGGGCTCGCAGGTTGTCGAGCAGCCCGACCTGTTCGGCAATCGGCTTGATCAAGGGGAAGACCTTGCCGTTTTCCGAGAGAAAATCGTTGTACGGATCGACCAGCAGATAAGCGGTGCGGTTCAGCGGGTAAGAGGCGTTCGACATGACGATGTACTCCACGCAAGTTGAGTGACCGATGCCGTGGGCTCGCCCGGGCATCGTGCTGGTAAATCGCTTTGTCAGGCTACGGCGGACTCTCGTGCCACTTGCCTGAGAATTTGTTCGTACTCCTTGACGGATAGCGATCCGGACACCAACTGACGACCGTTCAGTACCATGGCCGGGACCGAGTTGATCCCGCGTTCAAGGTAAAAACTCTCAAGTTCACGGACTTCGAGAGCGAACGCCTCGCTGGCCAGAATCTCGCGGGCGCGGGTGGTTGAAAGTCCCGCTTCACCGGCCAGGCGCACCAGTGTTTCGTGGTCGCTGGGGTTCTCGCCATTGGTGAAATAAGCCTCGATCAGGATTTTCTTCAGCGCGACTTGGCGGCCTTCCTGCACGGCCCACAGCAGAAGGCGATGGGCATCGAAGGTGTTGTAGAAATGGCTGCGCTTGTCCAGGTCGAACTGAAAACCGATGGCTTTGCCACGCGCGACGATCATTTCATTGCGCGAGGCGACTTCTTCGGCGCTGCGCCCGTATTTGCGCATCATGTGCTTGATGGCGTGCTCGCCCTCGGCCGGCATGTCCGGGTTCAGTTCGAAGGGCTTGAAGGTCAGTTCCACGGCAACCTCGTCGGCAACATTGGCGATGGCTTGTTCCAGCGCTGTGGCGCCGAGTGCGCACCAGGGGCACACGACATCCGACACAAAGTCGATACTGACGGGGAAAGTCATTTCTTCGACTCCGTCAATTGTTGGCGGTACTCGGTGGTGGTAATTCCGGCATAGCCCCAGTTGTCGGTGTCGACCTCTTCAATAACGATATGGGTGAGGTGCGGGTCCTTGTTGAGGACGGTTTGCATGGTTTTGGTGATCTCGGCGATGACTTGAGATTTCTGTTCTTTGGTAACGCCGTCGCGAGTGATACGAACGCTGATGAAAGGCATGGGATAAGTCTCCAGTTGGCGCCCCATCGACATGATGAGGGGAGCAGTGGGATGGACTTTAGAGTGTTGCGTTCAGGGGATAAATCAGCGGCGGAGAACATCACTTATAACGCGGTGTAATCAATACAACGGGGCGCTTTGCAGAAGGTAATCGCCCTCCCTGGCTGCAGGCGCGGGGAGGGCGAATGCTACGGCGGGAGGAATCAGTTCTGCGCTTTGCTCATGCGGGTAAATAGCTCGGTTGGGACTTTCTTGCCGTTGGAAATGTACTGGTTGGTTCTGAACTTGTAGACCTCACCTTCCGAAAGAAAACCATCGTGGTTGGTGTCCATCGCTTTGAATTCTTCACCGCCCTGAGGTGCCACAGTCAGCAGTTCTTTTTGAGAAACAAGGCCATCATGGTCGGTGTCTGTGCGAGCGAAAGAGTCGTCGCCACATTTGCCTTCACCGCACTTGCCTTCGGCAGTAGCGGACTTGTCGCTGGCTTCGCTGGCCCCGCATTTGCCTTCGCCACACTTGCCTTCGCCGGTTTTATCTGCCGATGCCAGTTGGTAGCCTTGGGGCAATGGCTCAACAGCAAAAGCCGCAGACGATGCTAGGCTCATGCCGCCGGCTAAAGCAATTGCGGCCAGGCCGAGACTGGTTTTGTTCGACATTGGTTTACGGTACATAGTGCTTCTCCAGATGCTTTGCGCGGCGAGGCCGCGATTCATGCCACAGGGCGGATAGACCCTCAAGGAAGCTCGAGGCGAAGGGCGCAAGCGTCGTCCACTTCGACAGAGCGTCCTAGTTCGGGTAGGCCTATTTAGCGGGAGTCATGTATCGGCGATGTATCGGCGAGCGGAGCATTTGTAAGCCAATCCCAAGACTTCGCGTTTGGGTACATAGAGATACAAAAACTGACCTCAGCCTTTGCGCGTCAGTCAGGACAACAGCTTTAAAACGGGTGTCGCTGCTACGCCGACGGCAGCTTGCGCATGCAGCTGGCGCAGCAGAGCCAGTGCGTCAGCAACGAAGCCGGTCACGTCTGTTGCACCAGCCTCCGCAGCCAAAGCGTGCAACAGCGCTCGACCATCCATGTCAGGGAACTGCTCGATCCGCTGCAACAAACGGAACGCGAGAGGGCTGACCTGGGAGAACTGCACCTGGCCACTCGGGACACGGCTGATCAGCAGCAACGTCGGTTGTTCTGGCGGTTCAGAAGGCAGATGACCTGGCCCGAGACGATGTACGGCCCAGGTGTAAGCCAGCGGCCAGACGAGCGGGGAAAGCCTGAGGGGACGGTCGAGTAACTGTTCCGCATCACTGGCTTTTAACGGCGCAGCGTCCAACTGTTGCAGCGCCATTTCCACCCATTCGTAATGAGCCAATTCAGGCAAGAACGGGTACCAGGGGTGTTCGTCGCCGGGCGAGTCTTCCAGGCTCGCTACGAAGTCTACAAACTCACGGGCAATTTCTCCGAAGCGTGGCGTTTGCGCGCGGTAATCACGCAAAAAACGTCGTACCAGTGCACGCCAACCGGCATCACCCAGCACGGCAACCAGCACCGGAAACGTCCCACCCAGCAACCCCAACAGATTGTTCAACACCAGGTTGAGATAGACCTGTGCTCTCTTGGGATTCATCTGCGCAGGCGGCGCATAACTGTCCGGGTCACGCAGGTATCGGGTCAGCGCGAGCTGCTGACTGTGCAAACTTGAAGGGGAGTCAGCCATCGACGGTCACCCGCACCAAAGCATTGGCGTCGCGTTGCAAGCGCCTGATGGTGTTCAGCTCAGCCACCAGTTCGTCGTAGGACGGAAAGTTGAAATCGCGCTCCAGCAGGGTTGGCTTCACGCCGAAAAGGTCATAAGCCTGTCCCAGCAATGACCAGACTACCGGTTTGACCGAAGCACCATGGGTGTCGATGATCAGGTCATCAGCTTCGTCGTAATGCCCAGCCACATGCATGGCGACTACGCGTTCTGGTTCCAGGCCGGCGAGGAAAACCGTTGGATCAAAGCGATGGTTCACTGAGTTGACGTACACATTGTTGACGTCGAGCAACAGGTCGCAATCGGCCTCGCGGAGCACTGCATTGGTAAAAGTGAGTTCGTCCATGTCCTGATGAGCAGCGGCGTAGTAGGAGACGTTTTCTACAGCAAGACGACGACCGAGAATGTCCTGTGCACGGCGGATGCGCGCCGCAACGTGATGAACTGCCTCCTCAGTGAATGGCAACGGCAGCAGATCGTATAAATGGCCATCGTCACTGCAGTAACTCAGGTGTTCGCTATAGAACGGCACGTTGAAACGATCGAGAAACCCGCGGACTTGCTCAAGAAAAGGTTCGTCCAGCGGTGCACTGCCACCCAGCGAAAGTGACAGGCCATGGCATGACAGCGGATAGCGTTCAGCTAGCAACTGCAGGGCCGCTCCATGCGCGCCGCCGATGCCTATCCAGTTCTCTGGAGCAACCTCTAGAAAATCGAAATCACCGACCGGAGCGTCACGAAGCGTGTTGAGCAGCGCACGGCGCAACCCGAGCCCGACGGTCGCCGCAGGGGGAAGCTGTGGATCTAAATGCGTTGATGATGAAGTGTTCGTTTGCATGAGCTCAATACTCCGATTCGACGTCTGAAACCCCCGATCCACAGCACCTCCACGGTCACCGTTGGCAGCCGAGGGTGTGAATCGGGCGATTGAAACCCGCCACGGTTCTGCTCAAACGAGGTTGATAACCACGTTGATGTTGTTCCGCGTCGCTTTGGAGTACGGGCATGTCTGGTGTGCGGTGTCGATCAGCTCTTGAGCGACGTGGCGATCCAGCCTGGGAAGGGAGACGTTGAGGCGAGCCTGGAGGAAATAAGCGCCATCGGTTGTGCCTAGATCCACTTCGGCGTCGACGGCAAGGTCAACCGGGAGGGTGACTTTCAGCTTGCTCGCCGCAAGCCCCATTGCACCGATAAAACAGGCCGACCAACCTGCGGCGAACAACTGCTCTGGGTTGGTACCGGCGCCAGAGGTGCCAGGCGACGACAGTTTTATATCCAGTCGGCCATCGTCACTGAGCGCGGTGCCATTGCGTCCACCCGAAGAGGTATGGACTTTGCCGGTGTACAGCACTTTATCAATATGGGTCATGTTGAAACTCCTGATTACTAGTGGGGTTGAGAGCGATAACCTTGGTGACGCGATAGCACTCAGCGCGCATTCAAACGCTTTAGATACCGACCGAAAAATGTATCCAGGCTTAGCTTGCCGGCGCCTGTGAACACCAGGGGCAGAAGGGCTACGAGGTAGATCAAAGGAAGTTTGAAATTGCCGTAGCCTTTGTTGCTGATGGAGTAGCCCATAGCCAGTTCGCTCAACGTCGACCACTCTGCTGGCCAGTGAACTGCGGCAGTTGCCACGACGGTGACCACTATGAGGATCAGTGCCGAAAGACGTGTTCCCAGGCCTACAAGCAAAGCAATGGAACAGAGCAGTTCTGCCCACATGGATAACTGCCAATTGAACGTAGCCGGCAGCTGATTGAAGGGAAAAGGAAAGGCCCCTTGAATGCTGGGGAACCAGTTCTCACCGTTCCACTTTTCCCATCCCGCTTCAAAAAACTCCCAGGCCAGAAAAACGCGCAGGCTCAAAGGGGCGATCCAGTCCCCAGCGCGATCGAGATTAAGTTGCAGCCGATTCAAGACCGATGACGCGTTTGTTTGCATGGGTTTGATCCTCCGACTTGTCGTCAAGAAAGTGGAAGCCGTTAAGGTGCTCCCAATGACAGATGTCAGGCACAGGAGCACTGCGCTGGCCGTGGGCGCAGTTCATCGTGCTGGTGTATCTCGCTTGTGTCTGAGGGGGCGGGAAGATCAATGTTGTGTAACGTGTTTGCGTCCGTACACACTTGGATACAGAGCGATACCTGTCGAAGGCGCTATTTTGGAGTTGGGATATACGATCGGCTGCGTTCTGCCGGTGACTGGCGGGAGGATTTCGCAGGGCGAATGAACGTCGCAGATGAGGGGAGGGGCGAGGGCGTGGAAAGTACTGTTGAATGAGGGGGGCACGCCAGGTGCCCACCTTATCTGTCTGGAACCGCCTAAGGTATCAAGCGCATCCCCCGCAGCCGGTCGAACACGTCAAAAAATGCCTGATCGCTCGCTTGGTAGGCAGTGAAGCCCATCAGGCGGCTTTTCGACATATCCGTGACCACTTCGATGGGGCGACCAAGGTCGGCATCGGTATGCCATGGGGAAATCAGACGCCCAATGTCGGACTCTTTCAAACCGTGCTCGGCGACTATTTGCGTCCATACGGCTTGATCGTCCGCCATCTGCTTCTCTAGAGGCGAGGGTGACGCAGGATAGTCAGCAGCAGGCAGGTCGAAGTATTCGGCAATTCGGCTCCACATCCATTTCCAGCGGAATACATCGCCATTGGTGATATTGAATGCCTGATTTGCCGCAGCCGGCGTGGTGGCCGCCCACAGTTGTTGTTTCGCCAACTGCCGCGCATCCGTCATATCGGTGAGGCTGTCCCACTGCACTCTGGATCCGGGAAACACAAACGGGCGATTGGTGTGTTTGCAAATCGAGGCATAGACGGCGAGGGTGGTTGCCATGTTCATCGCATTGCCCACGGCCACCCCGGTGACGGTATGCGGGCGATGCACGCTCCAGGTGAAGCCGTCCTTTTCAGCTGCGGCGAAGAGTTCGTCTTCCTGAGCGTAATAGAAATTCTCGACATCCAGACGACCCTGTTCTTCGCGAAACGGTGTCTGCGGCAGGCTGCCTTTACCATAGGCTTCGAACGGGCCGAGGTAGTGTTTCAGGCCGGTAACCAGTGCAACGTGTTTGACGCTTTTGGCTGGGCGAATGGCGGCGAGGACGTTGCGCACCATGGCTGCATTGACGCGAATGTTCTCCGCTTCCGTGGCTTGCCGCGACCAAGTGGTAATGAACACATGCGTGGGTTTCACATCCCTCAGCGCCTGTTCCAGAGAAGCAGGATCCTGAAGGTCTGCCGCGACAGGGATCACGCCTTGCGCTTGCGATGGATGCCTCGACAGCGCAGCGACCTGCCACTGGTTGTCGATGAGTAACTGAGTGATGGCGCTACCGACGATGCCGCTGGCGCCCACGACTAGAGCTGTCTGGGTCATAGGTTTCTCCTGGATTTGAGTTTGGGAGTCCTGCTGAGCGACAGAGGTTCAACCTGAAAATCCGTTAGAGTGCGCGCTACTCCCCGTTAAAGCCTGTGAGAAAAATGACTCGTCCGCTGTTTGTCGCTCTGGATGGCCCCAAAGGCGTCGGCAAAACCTCGCTGTTGGAGGCCATCACTGAAGTCCTGAGGGCAGACAACCAGAAAGTCATCCGACTGTGCGAGAAAAAAAGCGACCCGTTCAGGGGCGGGACAATGCATCTGGTGAATCGACTCGTCCGACATCCTGACCGGGATCTGGAACTGGAAGTTTGCCAACGCCTGGCTGATAGCCGCCGCTGGATTTCCCGGCACGTGCTGACCAAACAACCCACCGACAGCATCATCCTGATTGATCGCTGGTACCCGTCCGATGCCGCGTTTCGCCGGATAGTGCCTTTCGCTGAAATCCTGCAATTGAACATTGACCGCAACGTACAGGTGCCGGACCTGCATGTTGGGGTGGTGACGACGGCGGAGATTTCGTGGGAGAGGGCAGGTTCACGCCGGCGTGGCTTGAGCAGTACTGTGCTTCGCGGTCTGGAGGAGCATGTCGCTTGTACTGAGGCGTTTGAGGTGGCCGCTGCCGCTCAGGGCTGGTTTTTGTGTCGGAATGAGGGGACGATCGAGGAGGCGACGGGGCGGGTGGTAGGGGAGATTAATCGGGTGATTAGACGCCCCCATGTCCTAACCGTCCGTGATGCTGGGAGGAGCGGACTTGAGTGAACCCTATGGGTCATCGCCGACTGAGCATATAAGTTCAAGGGATACATCCAGGTTCACAACCGGCAATGTTTTCAACCTTCACAATCGTTCAGCGCTGGTGGACAATCCGCGCTCTGTTCCGGGGTAGTTCAGCGGTAGAACACTCGGCTCTTAACCGGGTGGGCGCTGGTTCGAATCCAGCCCCCGGACCCACAACTTCGCAGGCTCGGAAGGACTCATGCTCAGGGACGATAGGGAATCGAATGCGAATGTCGGCATAGGTGCCGGCTATGCAGCCTTTCAACTGTCTCGAGCACTCGCTGCACCGGGCCTCGACAATAACGGACAGACAAGCAAGCGCATCGAGCGCTGGCGCAATGTAATCGAGCACATATTGCAGGGATCCGCGTCGTATGGCTCACGAACGCCATTCGCGGATGTGCCTGAGTGGGTCACGCTGGAAGTCGTCACTGGAGGTTTCGCCACTGGGCAGTTCATGGCCGGCGGTGCACTGACCGATTACGAGCGACAGCTGGCTGCTTCGATTCCAGGTATCCGTCCCGGTTTCGAGCGACTCGATCTCAACACTTGGCACCTTACGGAGGAGGGGATTGAGGTACTGCAAACGAAGCTGGCGAGCGGGGATTATCGAATCGAGGTGCCCGAAGAAGCTGCACTGCTGACCGTGGCCTGGTTGCTGGGGCAGCAACGTACAGAGAGCGCATGGGATCTGGTTGAAGCGATAGCGCCTTTCTTTGAACAGCTGCGATTCTTTCCGATGGCTTCTGACGGTTTGCCGCTTTCAGCAGGGCAAGTGCAGGTTTTTACTGTCGGTAATGTCAGGGCCCTACTTTCAAATCGCCCGGCACAGGCGCGCGTGGCAGTGCAGAAGCATGTCGTTGAAACTCGTTTACCACTTTACGATTCGGCGGTGTCGCTGTTCCTTTTAACGTATCAGGATGATTGGCCTTGTCGCCGATACCCCGAGGGCTGGTTTGAGCAGGCGAATATTCTGAAGCGGCAGTTCGATGCTGCTTGCCCCAGCGCTTCAGGTGCAGCTGAAAGCTCAAGGGATCGGGCAGGGGAGTTGTTTGCACTGCTGGGGAGTTGCGCGAGCGATGCGGCGTCGCTTACGGGACGGCAAGTCGGACGAATTCGCAGGATCGTCGACGATTTCGTACGCAAGCATGGTCATCCCGAATCCGAATCTCATCATAAGCACAGAGAGTCTCAACGCAGTCACGTGTCCGCACCCGGACACCATCTATTTGCTAAAGCGGTTGCCGCACGTCTGAGCAGGTATCCCGGTTCGGACGGAGTGTCCGACTTTTCATCTCTGCTGCAACCCGTTACCTGCGAAGAAGCGACTGCATATTCGCTGTTAACAGGTAGCGGCATTCCTCCTGGTATTCGTCGACGCGTCGAGCGGTGTCGAAAGGGCACAATTGCCGAGTTGATCGATAAGGGATTGATTACATCCGGGGATACCGTGGCGCGTGTGCTGCCAGCGATTACGGCTGAGATCTGCAGCGCAGGATTTCGCGATACGTCGCTGCGGATGCTCTCTGTCGCAACCTATCGCGCCTTTCGACAACGCCGATCATTGTTGCTGTTGGATCTGCAAAGTCAGGTCAGGATGAATGAATTGCCGTGGGTGGCGGCTGTTGAAGACCAGCGAGAAACGGACGCGGTGGTCGCTGAAGCAGCGAAACAGTTCCTGATCGAATCCGCAGCAATGACTCTTTGCGCTTTTCCTCAAGCGATCCTGCCCAACAAACTCATTCAGGAATTTGCTGCGCTTGGTGCGATGGCCAAGCTGGATCTGCCTTTTGTTGAAGAAGTCGCCTCGGACATTTTCATGGGCGCTTTCTCGAACAAGTACATAAGAGCTGCCAGGCAGGCGGCATTTTTGACAGGTGGCACGCTATACGCCAATTACTTCGACATTGATGCAAGCCAATTGGCGATGCTTCCTGATCAACCGAAATCCAGGCGCAAAAGGTTCTCCAGGCCTGACGCTAGTTCCAGAGACGCATTGGCCAGATTGTGCTCCCAGCGGGCTGATGAGGGCCTGGGTACATGGCGACCGGCGACTAACGGGAAAATCATCGAGCAACAACAGATCCTGACGACGCAAAACCTTGCGCTCTTATTTGGTGAGCTTGGGTTGAAAGCGCTGTTGCAGGATCGCCTGGCTTCGATGGCCGAGGAATGCTTCAGATGGATATGCGTACGCCAGCAGATGAAGTTGCGGTTTTATCACTCCAGCCTGGTGGTGATCAAAAATACGGCTTATGCCTGGCGGCAAATGGTCTTTTATCTAGCGATGCTCGATGAGGCAGAAATGCGTTTCGCGATTGAACGTATCGAAGCTCATTTCGCGATTCAGCCTAGTGCATTTCGTGAAAGGTTTCTGCCGGCGATTAGAGGATTGCGAGTAGCGGCTTCTGGCGCACTGTTGACCGAGGCACGCCAAGCAAGCGAAGGTGCTCAGGTTTTTATCGGATGGACTACCGAGAGACATTGGTTGTTGAAGCAGCAAACGAACGGCGTTGCTTAGACTGAGAGGTTGGGAGTGGTGGATCTGATATCTAAAGCCTGAGCCATTCACATACATGATTTAACATAATATACATTACACGTAACAAAGTATTACAAAGTTAGCGTGGTCGCCCAGGAGATTTGAATCTGCGTTGGCCGCTTCAAAACCAGCTTTCCCTACAACCTGCATTCTTCCCAATCTACAGCCCTCATCCATCATCACGCGTCAGCTTTTCAATCAGCGCTCCATGCTGCGGATACTGTGCGGTCAATTTTGCTCGATCACCTATTTCCATATCGGCAAAATCAAACCCAGGCGAAACCGCTTCGCTGATCAAGCCAAAGCCATTCGAGCCTTCCAGCAATCGAGAGGCTTTCCAAATTCCACCCGGTACGTGCAACTGCAGTTGCTGACCAGCCAAAACATCGCTGCCCATCACCAGCGTTTGCAATGAGCCGTCGGCGTGGATCAGGTTGTATTCGATGGCGTCGCCCAACTGGAAATAATGCAGGATGTCGGACTGGTTGAAATGAAACTGGCCCACTGGCGATTGCTCAGTAAGCAGATAGTAGATCGAGGTCAGCAGATATCGCGGGCCTTGCTGCGTTTCGAGGCAGGCACGGTGATCGGCTTGATAGGTTCTGCGGTAATAACCGCCCTCGACATGAGGCTGTAGATTCAGCGCAGCAATCACATCAGTTGCGTTCGGCTTGCGCTGAATCATGGTCTTCTCCGTTATGGGTAATGTTTTTTGTTAGCTCAACTAAACGGTCATTTAGTGTAGTTAACGTATTTTCGACGACGATCGACGCATTTACCCTGCTCCATCAGAAGTCTACCGTCGCCGACAGCAGATACGTTCTTGGCGTAGAAAGCGTCAACCCCGGCTCACTATCATCCGATGCACCCGCCGAACTCCAATAGCGTTTATCCAGCACGTTTTCGACATTGGCGCGCAAGGTGATTGTCTTCTCGTCCAGCTTGAAAGCATAGCGCGTACCTACGTCGAACCGCTCCCAGGAGTCGATTTCCTTGTCGTTCGCCTGATCCAGATACTGCGAACTCGAGTAAATACCACGGCTGGTCAAAGTCAGCCCCTGCACAGTCGGTACGTCCCACTCCGCGCCGAGATTGACGTTGTATTTCGGTGTCGCCGGTGCGCGGTTGCCGTCGAATGTGCCGTTGGTGGTGTGGGTCAGTTCGCTGTCGATGTACATCACACCGCCGAGCAATCTGAAGCCTTTGAACGGTTCGCCGAACACGCTCAGTTCTACGCCATTGTTCTCGCGCTTGCCGTTTGGGCCGAAGACTCGCGTGGTGGCGTTGGTTTCGTAGGCAGGTTGTTTGATGCGGAACACCGCTGCCGTCAGCGCGTATGCACCCGCGTCGTACTTGGCGCCGACTTCGACCTGGCGGCTGATGAATGGCGGGAAGATTTCGTCTTCGTTGATAGAGGTCGATGGCGCGATCTTGCCTTGGCTCAGACCTTCCATGTAGTTGGCGTACAGCGAAAGTTTGTCCGTCGCCTTGAACAGAATCCCGCCCGATGGCGAGACTTTTTCCTCATCGTAAGCCGTGTCGCCCTTGATGCCGTCGCTCCAGTCATCGACTTTGACTCGCTGCCAGCGCGCCCCCAAAGTCAGCAACAGACGATCGTCGAAGAAGCCGAGTGTGTCCGACAGCGCCACGCCGCTGAAGCGGTTCTCTGTGTAGACCTTGGCGTCATTGCGGGTCGGCGTGCCGGGTCTGGCAATTTCCACCGGGTCGTAGAGATTGCTGCGTCCGGCCGCGTAACGGGCGCCGCCGTTTTCGAAGTCCATATAAAAGTAGTTGCCCGCCAGGTTCACTTCATGGCTGACCGGCCCGGTCTGGAACCAGTTTCGAACGCCAGCAGTAGCCGTGCGGACGTTCTCGTCGCGAGTGAAGTCGCGCGGCTGAACGCTGAAATCGCCGGCATCGTTGGTCACCGAAACGGCATGGCGCAAGAAATCGTGATTGCTTTTGCGGGCGCCGACGCCGGCATACAGCATGATCGAGTCGCTGACATCGAACTCACCGTTGACTGTGCCGAAGGTGTCTTTGGTGCGCGCCCGGCTCCAGGGTTGCGCATAGTTGTCGCGCACATCATTGGCGTTCGGCACCTTGGCACTGGCCGCGACTTGCACGCGTTCCTGCGGTGCGTCGGTGTCGCGTTCGGTGTGGCCGATATCGGTGGAAAGTCGCAAGCGTTCACCACGGAAATCCAGACCAAGGACCGCCATGTCGCGATCGACGCTCTGGTGATCCCATTCCGTATCTCCGGACTGTTTGACCCCGTTGAAGCGCAAACCGAATTGGTTTTCGTCACCAAAACGCCGTCCGACATCCACCGCGCCGCCGACTTGGTTGTTCGAGGCGTAATTGGCCGTCAGCGAAGTAATCGGCTTGTCGGTCGCACGCTTCGGCACGACGTTGATCCCCCCTCCTACACTGCCCCGTGGCGAAATCCCGTTGATCAATTGGCTCGGGCCCTTAAGGATGTCGACACGATCGGCCATTTCCATGTCGATGGTGTAAGTCGGCAACACACCGTAGAGGCCGTTGTAGGCAACATCACTGTTGAACAGGCTGAAACCACGGATGGTGAATTGCTCATAGCGGCCACCGGCCGGGTTGGTTGCGCGTACCGAAGGGTCGCTGCCGATCAGGTCGCCGAGGGTGCGCGCCTGTTGGTTTTTCACCGTTTCGCTGGTGTAGGTGGTCATGCTGAACGGGGTTTCCATGAAATCCCTGGAGCCCAACAGCCCTTGCGAACCCCGCCGCGCGACCTGACCGCCGGCGAATACATCGGCATCCGCTGAACCGCTCGCGCCGAGAATCGATGTCGGTGCCAGCTGCAAGGTGCTGCCTTGCACTGCGGGCACCAGCGTATAAGCCTGATCACCGACCGGTTGCAGCTGCAAACCGGAGCCCAGCAACAACCGGCTGAACCCCTCCTCCACACCGAATTCGCCGGACAACCCACTGCTGTTGCGGCCGCTGACCAGCGCCGGATCCACCGAAAGATTGACTCCAGCGAGACCGGCGAACCGCGTTAGCGCGGCACTCAGGCTACCGGCCGGCACCTGATAACTGCGGCGGCTGCCATCGTCGGCCCAGCTCGATTGGATCAACACGGGGCTGGCACTCAGGCTCAGCAAAAGGCTCAACTGCAACAACGGACGCAAACGACCTGGGAATACTGCGGGCATTGGAAGAAGCTCTCGATTTTGTTCACTTGCCTGGAATGACCAGTGAGGCGAAAAAAAGGGACAGGCTTCAGCCAGTTTTTTCTGCACGCGGTACCAGTGACACCCAAAATCGCGTTCGCGTATGCACATCGACGGGCAAACTGGCTGCCAGCAGTGCCAGCACTTGATCGGTATCGTCGAGGCGAAAGCTGCCAGTGACGCGCAGCGATTCCAGCGCCGGATCCCAGCGCAGCACGCCCGAGCGGTAGCGACTCAGCTCGCGGAGGAAATCACCCAGCGGCTGGTTTTGCGCCATCACCACACCGTCGCGCCAACCGGGCATCAACGCTTCGAATGCCGTCACCGCTCCCGCGCCCGAAGCTTGCAGGCTGACTTGCTGGCCCTGCTGCAATACCAGCGTCGGGCCGTGCAGTGGCTGCAATTGCACCGAACCACGCAGCACGCAGACCTGGCAATCGCGCGCATTGAGGCGCACCGAGATGTCGCTGTGATTGACGATCATCCGCCCATAAGGCGCGTTGACGATAAAGGCTGAATCGCCCGCGACGTTGAGCGCCATCTCGCCACGAATCAGCGTCAACTGACGTGCCGCCAGATCGACATTAACCGCGCTGTCGGTGTTGAGTTGCAATGAAGAATCCTGGGCCAACTGCACTTTGCGCCGCTCGCCAGTGCTGGTGTGCAGGTCGGCGCGCCAGACCTCCAGCGGCAGCTCGCGTCCGATCAACCACGCCGCCGGCACCAGCGCCGCCACGCCCAAGGCACGCTTGAGAGCAGCGCGCCGCGCCGGATCCGGCCGATCCAGCGTGGCCATGGCCAGCGTCGGCGGCAAACCTGCGAAACGCTGGCGAAGCTGCTGGATTTTCTGCCACGCGTTCTCGTGGCGACTGTCACTGGCGCGCCAATGCTGCAATCGGGCGTGATCTTCCTCGCTGGCACCACCGGACTCGAGCAGTGCCAGCCAGTGCGCCGCCGCCCTCGCCACTTCCCGCATTTCATCATTGGGTGCAACGCGCATCACAGATCCGCCAGCAAGCAATGCTCGTACGCTTGGGCCATGTAACGTTTCACCGTGCGCTCGGAAACCTGCAAGCGCTCGGCAATCTCGCGGTAGCCAAGGCCCTCGAGTTGACTCCAAAGAAATGCCCGGCGCACCGGGCGCGACAAGCCATCGAGCAATTCATCCAGCGCCTGCAAGGTTTCCAGCAGCAACCAGCGCTGCTCCGGCGACGGTGCGCACGCTTCCGGCAATTGCGCCAAGGCATCGAGGTAGGCTTTTTCCAGATGGCGCCGCGTGTAGAAATTGCTCAGCAGCCGTTTGCCAACGGTGAGCAAATACGCACGCGGCTCGCGCAACTCGGCCAGTGGCGGCGCGTTGCACAGGACGCGGACAAAGGTGTCCTGACTGAGGTCCGCCGCATCCCACGCATTGCCCATGCGCCGGCGCAGCCAGGTTTCCAGCCAGCCGCGGTGCTCGCGATACAACTGCTGCAGGCTCTGCTCCGACGGTGACGTAGCTTCAATCATCTCAAGAGACCCTGCGCGAAGGTAGATTCAAATGAGACTGATTCTATTTAACTTCTGCGAGGACACAAAGCCTTTTTCTGCTCAGCGCTTGAGCGTTTCGCTCGGCAGCTCCTTGAACAGCGCCCGGTAACTGCTGGAAAACCGCCCCAGATGCCAGAACGACCAGCGCATCGCCACTTCGGCAACGGTGGTTTCGCTAGGCCTGCGCTTGAGCAATTCACGGTGTGCACTGTTCAGCCGCCTCAGGCGTAACCAATGGCTCGGGGTCATCCCGGTGTAGGCCTTGAAAGCTTGCTGCAACTGGCGCAGGGGTACGCCGGCAACGTTGGAAAGCTCGAGCAGATTGACCGTGTCTTCCGGCGAATCAGCTGCCCACTCCCCTACTCGCTTCATGATTTGGCGCTCGTCGTTGCGCCGCTGCAATCCGCCCCGATCAAGGCTGGTGTGAGCGTTGTCGAGGATGAACAGGCAGTCCTCGAGCAGTTGCCGAGTCAGGCGATCTTTATCAAGTGGATCAGAGGCTTGCGACAACTTCGTGAGAATCGAGCTTAACCAGCCGCTGAACAAAGCGTTCTGTCCGCAGTTCAGCGGCGCCATGAACAAACCTTCGAGCTTTGCCACTTGCAAACCGTGCTCGCGGACGAAATCCGGACCGAATACCACAGCGATTTCCCGGTAGTTCTCCGGGGTGATCCAGATGTTGCGGCTCTCTTCGTTGAGCAGATACAGCGCGTTGTCACTGCGATCAAAACAGAACGCCAGAGCCCCGGATGGCGCGCTGAAATTCTGTTCGACCCGGGTGTTCATCTGTTCTTCGTAAACCTCGACGCCCTGCAGATCCAGATAGCGAATCTGCCCAGCGAAATGCCCCGGCGACATCTGCTGGTAATGCTGGACCCAGCCCGGTGTAGCGCGGATTTGCTCGGCCACATCGGCGGTATTGAACGCTTGAACCTGAAGCGGATTGCACGTTGTCATGGGGTGACCCTGCGCACTCTTTTGGTGCGCTTTGGTGCTGCTGAAAGTGGATAGATGGAATCGCAAGCCGCGCCCAAGATAGTCGCCAACGCGCCACAGGGGAAGGGGCGGAAGATGAAACCCGCCCTCCCCGGCGTCTACAAAACCAATAACGAGGTCTTTATGAACGCCCCTTTCGATCAGCTGTTCACCTGGCTGAAAGATCACAAGATTACCGAAGTCGAATGCGTGGTCAGCGACCTGACCGGCATCGCCCGCGGCAAGATTGCACCGACCAACAAGTTCCTGCATGAGCGCGGCATGCGCCTGCCGGAGAGCGTGCTGCTGCAAACGGTAACCGGGGATTTTGTCGACGACGACATCTACTACGACCTGCTCGACCCGGCTGACATCGACATGGTCTGCAAGCCGGTTTCCGACGCCGTCTACGTCATTCCTTGGGCAATCGAGCCGACTGCCATCGTCATCCACGACACCTTCGACAAGTTCGGCAACCCGATCGAACTGTCGCCGCGCAACGTTCTGAAGAAAGTTCTGCAGCTCTACACCGACAAGGGCTGGAAGCCGATTGTCGCGCCGGAAATGGAGTTCTACCTGACCCAACGGTGTGAAGACCCGGACCTGCCGCTCAAGGCACCACTGGGTCGTTCGGGTCGTGCGGAAAGCGGTCGCCAGTCATTCTCGATCGATGCCGCTAACGAATTCGATCCGCTGTTCGAAGACGTCTACGACTGGTGCGAACTGCAAGGTCTGGATCTCGACACGCTGATCCACGAAGACGGCCCGGCGCAGATGGAAATCAACTTCCGCCACGGCGATGCGCTGGATCTGGCTGACCAGATCACCGTGTTCAAACGCACCCTGCGCGAAGCAGCGCTCAAGCACAATGTCACCGCGACGTTCATGGCCAAGCCGATCG
This sequence comes from Pseudomonas sp. H26/SER47-MNA-CIBAN-0231, assembly GCF_040310465.1. Taxonomy (NCBI): domain Bacteria; kingdom Pseudomonadati; phylum Pseudomonadota; class Gammaproteobacteria; order Pseudomonadales; family Pseudomonadaceae; genus Pseudomonas; species Pseudomonas sp. H26/SER47-MNA-CIBAN-0231. The sequence goes on from NZ_JBEOPW010000008.1 coordinate 98,872, forward strand.
GCGACGAGCCTGGCAGCGCCATGCACCTGCACCAGAGCGTGGTCGAGATCGCGACGGGCCAGCCGATCTTCGCCGATGCCGAGGGCAACATGAGCGAGCTGTTCCGTCATCACATCGGTGGCTTGCAGAAATACATCCCGAAAGTCCTGCCGATGTTCGCACCGAACGTCAATTCGTTCCGCCGCTTCCTGCCGGACACCTCGGCGCCGGTCAACGTCGAATGGGGCGAAGAGAACCGCACGGTGGGCCTGCGAGTGCCGACTTCCGGGCCTGAATCGATGCGCGTGGAAAACCGCTTGCCCGGCGCCGACGCCAACCCGTATCTGGCGATTGCCGCGAGCCTGCTGTGCGGCTACATCGGCATGGTCGAACAGATTGAGCCGAGCGCGGCGGTCGAAGGCCGGGCCTACGAACGGCGCAACCTGCGCCTGCCCATCACCATCGAAGAAGCCCTGACGCAGATGGAAGACTGCCCGAAAGTCGCCGAATACCTGGGCAGCAAATTCGTCCGTGGTTACGTCGCGGTCAAACGCGCCGAGCATGAAAACTTCAAGCGCGTGATCAGCTCGTGGGAGCGTGAGTTCCTGCTGCTCAGCGTCTGAACGCGCAGCTGTCCCTGTGGGAGTTGTGCAGCGCCTGAGAATTTGATCGTTCCCACGCTCCCGCGTGGGAATGCATCCCGGGACGCTCTGCGTCCCATCCAAAGCCGAACGCGGAGCGTCCGTTGCGGCATTCCCACGCAGAGCGTGGGAGCGATCATTACAAGAAGAGGTGTCGAAATGCGTCTATTGAAATCCGTACTCCCGGTCGCACTGAGCGTGCTGTTCAGTGCCGTAGCCCACGCCGAGCCCCAAGTCAGCGTCTACAACTGGACCGACTACATCGGCGAAACCACCCTCGCCGACTTCCAGAGCAAGACCGGGATCAAGGTGATCTACGACGTCTTCGACTCCAACGAAACCCTTGAAGGCAAACTCCTCGCCGGTCGCACCGGATACGACGTGGTAGTGCCGTCCAACCACTTCCTCGCCCGCCAGGTAAAGGCCGGGGCGTTCATGAAGCTCGATCGTTCACAGTTACCAAACTGGAAGAACTTGGATCCGAAACTGCTTGAATTGCTTGAGAAAAATGATCCCGAGAATGCGCACTCGGTGCCTTACCTGTGGGGCACCAACGGCATCGGTTACAACGTCGACAAGGTCAAGCAAGTGCTCGGCATCGACCACATCGATTCCTGGGCCGTGCTGTTCGAACCCGAGAATCTGAAGAAGCTGAGCCAGTGCGGCGTGTCGATGATGGACTCCGCCGACGAAGTCTTCCCGGCCATCCTCAACTACATGGGCATGGACCCTCGCAGCGAAAAGCCCGAGGACTATAAAAAGGCCGAAGCCAAGCTGCTGAGCATCCGCCCGTACATCACCTATTTCCATTCTTCCAAGTATGTTTCCGACCTGGCCAATGGTGACATCTGCGTTGCGTTCGGTTACTCCGGCGATGTCTTCCAGGCGGCCAACCGCGCCAAGGAAGCCAAGAACGGTGTGAATATCGCTTACGCCATCCCCAAGGAAGGCGCCAACCTGTGGTTTGATCTGCTGGCGATTCCGGCCGACGCGAGCAACGCCAAAGAGGCGCACGCCTTCATCAATTACCTGCTCGATCCGCAGGTGATCGCCAAGGTCAGCGCCACCGTCGGCTACGCCAACCCGAATCCGGCGGCCAAGCCGTTCATGGATCAGGACTTGGTCAACAATCCTGAGGTTTACCCGCCGCAGTCGGTGCTCGACAAACTCTACATTTCCTCGACCCCGCCCCAGGCGATCATGCGTCTGATGACCCGGTCGTGGAGCAAAGTGAAGTCGAACAAATGAATCAGCACAGCGCACAACACACCGGCTCTTATTACGCCGCTTCTGCACGGACGAGCACGCCCTACCCTGCGCTGGATGGTGATTTGCTTGCCGACGTCTGCGTAATCGGTGGCGGCTTCACTGGCGTCAACACCGCGATTGAGCTGGCCCAGCGCGGTCTGTCGGTGGTGTTGCTCGAGGCGCGACGTATCGGCTGGGGCGCCAGCGGCCGCAATGGCGGTCAGCTGATTCGCGGTATCGGCCATGAAGTCGAGGGGTTCGCTCGCTACGTTGGCCAGGACGGCGTGCGCTATCTGCGGCGCGCCGGTATCGATTCGGTGGAGCTGGTGCGCCAGCGCATCACTGAAAACGCCATCGACTGTGATCTGCGCTGGGGCTTTTGCGAACTGGCCAACACCGCCGCGCAATTCGCCGCGTTCAAGCAGGAACAGGACAGCCTCGCCGAACTCGACTATGCCCACGCAACCAGGCTGGTCGGGCCGGAGCAGATCCGGCAGCAAGTGGTCGACGCTGGTGTGTACGCCGGCGGATTGATCGACATGGGTTCGGGGCACTTGCATCCGCTTGATCTGGTGCAAGGTGAGGCGCGTCTCGCGGCATCGCTGGGCGTGCGTATCTTTGAGCAGAGTCCGGTGCTGGAAATTCTCCATGGCCCGACCGTCGAGGTGCGTTGCGCCACGGGTTCAGTGCGCGCCGGCAGCCTGGTGCTCGGCTGCAACGCGCATCTGGATGACCTCGAGCCGAAACTCAGCGGCAAGGTGCTGCCCGCCGGCAGTTACATCATCGCCACCGAGCCGCTAGACGAAAGCCGCGCCGCGCTGTTGATTCCACAGAACCTGGCGCTGTGCGATCAAAAAGTCGGACTGGACTATTACCGACTCTCGGCTGATCGACGGTTGCTGTTTGGCGGCGCTTGTCATTATTCCGGCCGCGATCCGGCGGATATCGCTGCCTACATGCGCCCGAAAATGCTCAAGGTGTTCCCGCAACTGACCGATGTGCGCATCGACTACCAATGGGGCGGCAAGATTGGCATTACCGCCAACCGTTTTCCTCAGGTTGGCCGGCTCAAGCAGCACCCGAACGTGTTTTACGCGCAGGGCTATTCCGGTCATGGCCTCAACGTCACCCACTGGTGCGCGAAGTTGTTGGGCGAAGCCACTCATGCCGGGCACAGCCAGGGCATGGACGTGTTCAGCGGCGTGCCGCACATGACCTTCCCCGGCGGCCCGGCGTTGCGTTCGCCGCTGCTGGCGCTGGGCATGTTCTGGTATCGCGTGCGCGAAATGCTCGGCTGAGCCCGCCAAGATTCTGGCCCCTGTAGGAGCTGCCGAAGGCTGCGATCTTGGGACGCAGAGCGTCCCGGGCTGCATTCCCACGCAGAGCATGGGAACGATCAGGTCGCAACCTTCGCCAGCTCCTTGCACCGCAATCGCGTCCTATGCCAGCTATACACATTTGCTCTATCGCCAAGCACTTCTATATTGATGAGGTGCTTTTGCGTTCCTGACGCTCAGGGCCCGATTAATTGAGGAGGACATGGATGAAGTCGTCAGCCAGCGATGAGCCGCTAGCACCCGGTCAAGCGCCGATCAAAACCCGCCGTTTCGCTATTTCACTGGTATGGATCGTACCGATTGTGGCGGTGCTGGTCGGGATTTCGCTGGTGATTCACAACATCCTTCAGGAAGGCCCGGTCATCACCGTCACCTTCAAGACCGGCGATGGTCTGACCGCAAACAAAACCGAAGTCCGGTACCGCAACGTGGTCATCGGCCATGTCTCCGACGTCGAACTGGCCAACGACCATAAACACGTCAACGCCACGATCAAACTGGCCAAGCAGGCCGAAGCCTTTACCCGCGAGGACTCGCAGTTCTGGGTCGTGCGTCCACGCATCGGCGCCGGCGGGGTCTCGGGCATCGATACGCTGCTGTCGGGCGATTACATCGGCGCCGACATTGGTCAGGCCAATACCCGCTCAAAAAACTTCAAAGGTCTGGAGAACCCGCCGCCGATCACCTACGGCGAACCGGGCAAACGCTTTACGCTGCACACCGCAGACCTTGGCTCGCTGGACATCGGCTCCCCCGTTTATTACCGCAAGATTCCCGTTGGCCAGGTTGTGTCCTACGCGCTGGACCCGGACGGCAAAGGCGTCAACATCGAAGTCTTCGTGCATTCGCCGAACGATGCCTACGTCACCGAAAACACCCGCTTCTGGAACGCCAGTGGCATCGACATCAATGTCGGCGCCAACGGTTTCGCGGTGAAAACCGAATCGCTGTCGACCCTGCTGGTGGGCGGCATCGCTTTCCGCGCCCCGGACTACAGCCCCGACGATAAGCCGGCCAGCGACGACAAGAGTTTCGAGCTGTTTGCCAACCAGACCGCCGCCCTCGCCCCGCCCGACGGCAAGGCGCAATACCTGGCGCTGCGGTTTGATCAGGCGTTGCGCGGCCTCAAGGTGGATGCGCCCGTAGAGTTTCTCGGTATCGAAATCGGCCGGGTGGTGGCGGTCAATCTCGACTTTGACGAGGTCAAACGCACCTTTCCAGTGAATGTCGGCATTGTCATTTATCCGCAGCGACTCGGCCGTGCCCACGCGAAAATTCTCAAGACCTACCATGGCGACGAAAACGACGAGGCCACCGGCGCGCGCCTGATCGGCACGTTCATCGAAAATGGTCTGCGCGCCCAGGCCCGCAATGGCAACCTGCTCACCGGTCAGTTGTATATCTCGCTGGATTTCTATCCCAAAGCGCCGAAAGTCGCGTTCGACCCCAAGGCACGGCCGGTCACCATTCCGACCGTTCCCGGCAGCCTCGAACAGTTGCAGGAAAAACTCGAGGCGATGGTCAACAAGATCAACGCATTGCCGGTTGAACGCATCGCCAGCAACCTCGACGGCAATCTGGTCGAGCTGCGCAAGGGCCTGAAGCAGTTCAACGCCAGGACTCTGCCGGGTGTACAGAGCACCCTCGCCGATGTCAGCAAGACGTTGCAGTCCGCCAATGCGACCCTCGCCGAGGATTCACCGCAACGCGAGCAACTCACCGAGACCCTCGACGAGCTCGGGCGCATGTCGCGCTCGTTGCGAGAGCTGTCGGATTACCTCGGTCGCCACCCTGAGTCGCTGATTCGCGGACGCCCCGACAACGCCGCGCCGCTGGACCTTAAAGGACCGCCACGCAATTGAGCACAGGAGCTGCATCCATGGCTTTACCGTTGAAGATCACCGTGCTCGCTGCCTTCGTGCTGCTGACTGCGTGCCGTAGCGACCCGATCAGCTTTCACACACTGACTCCGGCGCAACCGGGTGCCAGCCGCAACGGCGCCGACATCGCCATCGAAAGCATCAGCGTGCCGCCACAGGTCGATCGCGCGCAGATTGTGATTCGCCAAGGCAACAGCGGCGTGGCGATTCTGGAAACCGATTGGTGGAGCGCCACTCTTGCCGATGAGTTGCGCGGCGCGCTGATCGACCAATTGAGCAGCGGTGTCGGCCAGCAGCGCGCCTCCGTGCGCATCGACGTGCAGCGCTTCGATTCGATTCCCGGCCAGTACGCCTTGATCGACGTGAAATGGCGAGTGCGCCCGCTGGGTGCGGCGGACGCGGCGCTACTGACCTGTCGCTCGGTGTTGCAGACGCCTTCAGGGCCAAGCATCGAAGAGCTGGTGACTGCGCAACAGAACAACGTCAAACGTCTTGCTGCACAAATCACTCAGGCGTCAATGGCCGCGCGCAATTGCCCTTCATCGGGCTAATCGCTTTATAAATCGAAGCGATCCACCGCCCGCCGCCGCTCGTTGTCATCGCGCACATCGTAGTTGGCGGTTGTCTGGATATTGCTGTGATGCGCCAGTTTCTGCGCGATCGACAGGTCGTGCTCTTCGATCACCCGGGTGATGAATGAACGCCGAAAATCGTGGGGCATGATTTTCACCCCGACCTGCGTACCGCGCTGGCGGGCGATGTAGTAAATCGCGTGTTTGGTGATGCGCTCGCGGGTGATGTGGCTGCCCCGGCGTATGCGATTGAACAGGAATGCATCGTCGCTCTCGCCTTCCTTGAGCTGTGAACGACGCAGTTCCAGCCAGGCGTCGAGCTTGGCAAAGGCCCAGGCCGGCGCGTACTTGATCAGCTGTTTGTTGCCCTTGCCGGTGACGGTCAGGCTACGTTCGTTGAAGTCGACCTGGCTCAGATCCAGATCCACCGATTCCGACTTGCGCATGCCGGTGCCGTACAGCAGCGCTATCACCGCCGCATCACGCAAGCCCTGCGGGCGCGGGTCGGCAGCGCAGACTTCCATCAGTTCGTGAATCAGCGTGCGCTTGAGGTTGCGCCCCTGGGACAGCCGTGTGCCGGCTATGCCCTTGACCGAACGCATCTTCAGCAGGTGATCCTGGCTGATCAGGCTCATGCGCCACGCCTCGTTCATCACCCCGCGCACGGCGTTGACGTACAGCGAAGAGGTGTTCGGTGCATAACCATCGGCACGCAAAGCGGCCACCAGCGCTACCACGTCTTCCGGTTGCAGGCCGTGCCAGGGGATTTCTTCGATATCGACGTCCTCGAAACCGAGGCGGTCAGCGGCATCTTGCAGCACATAGCGCATGGTCAACTGGCTGGAAGGTGCCAGTCGTGCCAGGTAAACGGTCAGCGGATTGCTGGTGGACGGTGCAGGTTGGGTACTCGACAAATCACTCAAACGAAACGGCCTTGAAATAAAAAACGATTCAACAAAAACAATAAATGCATGAAATGAAACGCAAAAAAACGGCGTGACTCAATGACAGGGGTTGCCGCGAAAGGCCGACAACCTGCCGTTCGAGGCCATAAAAGTCAATCGGGCATTCCCCGAACGGTCTGTTTGCTGCTTTATCAGCACGGTAGGCGAACTGAAACATCGCGCTCTTATGTTCAATGCAGGGACTTCGAACAGGAGTGCGGCATGAAGATCACGGTGTTTGGCAGTGGTTACGTCGGTCTGGTGCAAGCGGCGGTGCTGGCTGAGGTCGGTCACGATGTCGTGTGCATGGATATCGACGCGCAGAAGATCGAGCAATTGGGCCAGGGGCACGTCAGTATTTACGAGCCGGGGCTGGCCAGCCTGGTGCGCGAGGGCCTGGACTCGAAACGCCTGCAATTCACCACTGATGAGCGACTCGCAGTGTTGCATGGGCGGGTGGCGTTCATCGCGGTGGGCACTCCGTCACGCGAGGACGGCTCGGCGGACCTGCGCTACGTGTTGTCGGTCGGCGACTCGATTGCCCGGCATCGCCAGCAGCCGTTGATCGTTGTGGAAAAGTCCACGGTGCCGGTGGGCACGGGCGATGCTTTGCGCAGCCACATCGAAAAGGTCCTGATCAAGATTGGCCGCCTGTTGCAGTTCGATATTGTCTCAAACCCGGAATTTCTCAAGGAAGGTTCAGCGGTTGCTGATTGCCGGCGGCCGGATCGTATCGTCATCGGTTGCGAAGGCGCTGAAGTGCGCGATGTGATGCGCGATCTGTACGCGCCGTTCAACCGCAACCATGACCGCATCCTGTTCATGGACCTGCGCAGTGCCGAGCTGACCAAATACGCCGCCAACTGCATGCTGGCGACCAAGATCAGCTTCATCAACCAGATCGCCGAACTCGCCGAGCACCTCGGCGCAGATATCGAATCAGTGCGCCAGGGCATCGGTGCCGATACGCGGATTGGCTATCACTTCATCTATCCGGGTTGCGGCTACGGCGGTTCGTGTTTTCCCAAAGACATGCGCGCGTTGATTCACAGTGCCGAGCAGGCGCATTGCTCCAGTGATCTGCTGCAAGCGGTAGAAGCCATCAACCAGCGGCAGAAGCACAAGCTGTTTGAACGCATCAACGCGTTCTACCGTGGTGACTTGCGCGGCAGGACCTTTGCCTTGTGGGGCCTGGCGTTCAAACCCAACACCGACGACATGCGCGACGCGCCGAGCCGGGTTCTGCTCGAAGATTTATGGGCTGCCGGGGCCAGCGTGCGCGCGTTTGATCCGGAGGCCATGGTGGAAACCCAGAATCTCTATCCAAACGAATCAAAACTGATGCTGATGGGCACGCCGGAATCGGTACTGGCCGGCGCCGATGCGCTGATCATCTGCACTGAATGGCAACAGTTCAAGGCCCCGGATTTCGAGCTGATCAAACAGCGCCTCAACAGCCCGGTCATCTTCGACGGCCGCAACCTGTACGACGCCGGGCGCCTGGCGCGCAATGGTTTCCAGTATTTCCCGATAGGGCGCGGTGAATCGTGCAAGTTGCCGATCACCTTGCGGCAGAGGCCGGCGGCTTCGGATGTGGCTTGAACTGGCCCGCCGGTGGCCAGTGATGGCAGTGGACTGCACACAGACCGTGTGGGAGCTGGCTTGCCAGCGATGACGGAATACCAGCCGATTCAAATGTTGCCTGACACACCGCAATCGCTGGCAAGCCAGCTCCCACAGGGACAATGTGCATGGGGCGATGGAGGTTGACCGGTGGCGGCTGCCCAGAGAGGATGGCGTTCGCCAGCCATTCCGAATAAGGACATTCCCCATCCGTGGCCATGTATTCGCCGTTCATTCGCCGGTTGATGATCAGCTCGCTGACCGTGGTCATCAGCCGCGCCCTGGTCAGTCCGTTGCTGACGCTGTTCCTCAGCAACAAGCTCGGGCTCGATCCGCAGGATGTCGGCTTGCTGCTGGGCATCGCCGTGTTCAGCGCCACGCTGCTGTCGCTGTACGGCGGCTACATCATCGACAAGCTGGACAAGCGCCATTTGCTGATTGTCGCCATGCTCTCCAGCGGTATCGGCCTGATCCTGCTGACCTTCGCGCAGAACCTGTATCTGGTCACCCTGGTGCTGATCATCAGCGAAACCGCGTCGGCGCTGTTCCTGATCGGCTCCAAGGCAATCCTCAGTGAAAACCTGCCGGTGGGCCAGCGGGTCAAGGCGTTTTCCCTCAATTACACGCTGACCAATATCGGCTACGCCGTCGGCCCGATGATTGGCGTGGTGATTGCCGGGGTGCAGCCGTCCGCGCCGTTCATCGTTGCCGGCGCGATCGCCATTGGCAGTATTTTTCTGCTGCTCGGCGCGACCAGGGATGCCAGTCCGATAACTTCCGGCAGTGCGCCGCAAAGTTTCCTCAACACACTGATGATCCTGAAAAACGACCGCACCATGGTTATGTTCACCCTTGGCTGCCTGCTCAGCACGTTGGTGCACGGACGCTTCACCCTGTACCTGTCGCAATACCTGCTGGCCACCCACACCCAGCAACAGACCCTGGACACCATGGCCGCCCTGCTCGCCTGCAACGCAATCACGGTGATCCTCCTGCAATACCAGGTCGGTCGCTGGCTCAGCCGCGAACACCTGCGTCACTGGATTGCTGGCGGCACTGCGCTGTTCATCGTCGGGTTGATTGGCTTCAGTTTGGCGGACAGCCTGCTCGGCTGGTGCGTGGCGATGTTCATCTTCACCTTGGGCGAAATGATCATTTACCCGGCAGACTTCCTCTTCGTCGATACCCTCGCCCCGGAGGCACTGCGCGGCAGCTACTACGGCGCGCAGAACCTGGCGGCACTCGGCGGCGGGGCGAGCCCGGTGCTGTGCGGGTTTCTGCTGATGCACACGCCGGCGCCGAGCATGTTCTACGCCCTGAGCGGCTTGGCGGCGCTGGGTGGATATCTATGCTTCGTCAGCGCGCGGCGCACCTCTTCAATGCAAAAATAGTGCACTAAAACTGCATTTATATGAATTTGTCAGTATCGAGTTTGATCGGCAAACTACGCGCGTTCCTCCCCCAATGTTGGAACGCTTCGAGGGCTTTCCGGATATGCCGGACAAGTCCTTTTTTTTGTCCCGGATTTTGTAAAGGATCAGTTCTACATGCTTGCTCGCTGGTTGCCCGCTGCCATCAACACCCGGCCCACTGAATGGAGCCGTGCCGCGATCGGCATGGGCCTGGGCACGCTGTTCAGTGTGTGGATGTGCGCGCAAGTGTTCGGGCATGACGTTGCGTTTCACTTGATCGGTCCGCTCGGCGCTTCGGCGGTGCTGCTGTTCGCCGTGTCCTCCGGCGCCCTCGCCCAGCCATGGTCGATTCTCGGCGGCTACCTGTGTGCTGGCGTGGTCGCCTTGCTGGTCGCCCATGTGCTTGGCCGTACGCTGGGCAGCGCCTGCCTCGCCGCCGGCATGGCGGTGATTCTGATGTGCTGGCTGCGCTGCCTGCACCCGCCGGCCGGCGCATTGGCGTTGACCCTGGTGCTGGCCGACCCCGCGACCATCGCCATGGACTGGAAAGCCATGGAGCCGGTGATGCTCGGCGCCCTGTGCATGCTCGTCAGCGCGCTGGCCTATAACAACCTGACCCGCATCCGCTATCCGAAACGCGCTGCCGACCCGGCACCGCCAGTGGTCCCGGTCGACCGCCAGGCGATCACCGCCGAAGACTTGAAACTGGCGCTGGCCGACATGGAAGCCTTCATCGACGTCACCCCCGAAGACCTCGAACGCCTGATCCACGCCAGCGAACTGCACGCCAAGCGCCGCAGCATTACCGAAACGTTCAGATGATCCCTTTGCACTCGTCAGCTCCTACACGGACAGCGGCGCTAAGAGAAAAACGCAGATTCCCCCTGCACATATCCCCGTTGTACACGACAAATTTGCACTGTTACGATCCGCTAACGCCCGCGCGCGGGCTTTTCGAATAAAGACAATAAAAGCAGGGAGTTACTGATGACAGCTCAGGCTTCATCCCGGCGGACCCCGTCCATGGATGCCATACCAAACGACGTGCTGGCCGAGGTGCGCAATCATATCGGCCACCTGACCCTCAACCGCCCTGCGGGCCTCAATGCAATCACCCTGGACATGGTGCGTCTGCTGCAACAGCAGCTCGATGCCTGGGCGTCTGACGCCGATGTGCACGCCGTGGTATTGCGCGGTGCCGGCGAAAAGGCTTTCTGCGCCGGCGGCGATATTCGTTCGCTGTACGACAGCTACAAGAGCGGCGACACGCTGCACGAAGATTTCTTCGTCGAGGAATACGCCCTCGACCTGACCATTCATCACTACCGCAAACCGGTGCTGGCCCTGATGGACGGTTTTGTCCTCGGCGGCGGCATGGGCCTGGTGCAAGGCGCCGATCTGCGCGTGGTCACCGAGAAGAGCCGACTGGCGATGCCGGAAGTGGCCATCGGTTACTTCCCCGACGTCGGCGGCAGCTACTTCCTGCCGCGTATTCCCGGTGAACTGGGGATTTATCTGGGCGTCAGCGGCGTGCAGATTCGCGCGGCCGATGCGCTGTACTGCGGCCTCGCCGACTGGTATCTGGACAGCAGCAAACTGGCGCTGCTCGACGAAAAACTCGATCAGATGGAGTGGCAGGACACGCCGCTGAAGTCGCTGCAGAACCTGCTGGCCAAGCACGCCGTGCAAACCCTGCCCGATGCGCCCCTCCAAGCGTTGCGCCCGGCCATCGACCACTTTTTCGCCCTGCCCGACGTGCCGAGCATGATCGAGCAATTGCGCGCCGTCACTGTCGCCGACAGCCACGAATGGGCAGTCAGCACGGCGGATCTGCTGGAAACCCGCTCGCCGCTGGCCATGGCCGTGACCCTGGAAATGCTCCGTCGCGGCAGGCACCTGAGTCTGGAGAATTGCTTTGCGCTGGAGCTGCATCTGGACCGCCAGTGGTTTGCCCGTGGCGACCTGATCGAAGGCGTGCGCGCCCTGTTGATCGACAAGGACAAGTCACCGCGCTGGAACCCGCCAACCGTCGCTGAGCTGGACGCTGCCCGGGTTGCGAGCTTCTTCCATGGTTTTGATGAGAGCGGGAGCTGAGTCATGCACGATCTCGAACTGACTGAAGAACAAGTGATGATCCGCGACATGGCCCGGGATTTTGCCCGTGGCGAAATCGCGCCCCACGCCCAGGCCTGGGAAAAGGCTGGCTGGATCGACGACGCGCTGGTGGCGAAGATGGGCGAGCTGGGCCTGCTCGGCATGGTTGTACCGGAGGAATGGGGCGGCACCTACGTCGATTACGTTGCCTATGCGCTGGCGGTTGAGGAAATCTCTGCCGGCGATGGCGCGACCGGCGCGTTCATGAGCATTCACAACTCGGTAGGCTGCGGCCCGGTGCTCAACTACGGCAGCGACGAACAGAAACAGACCTGGCTGGCCGATCTGGCCAGTGGGCAGACCATCGGTTGCTTCTGTCTGACCGAACCCCAGGCCGGCTCCGAAGCGCACAACCTGCGCACCCGCGCCGAACTGCGCGACGGCCAATGGGTGATCAACGGTGCCAAGCAATTTGTCAGCAATGGCAAGCGGGCGAAACTGGCGATCGTCTTCGCAGTAACCGATCCGGATCTCGGCAAAAAAGGCCTGTCAGCGTTTCTGGTGCCGACCGACACACCGGGTTTCATCGTCGATCGTACCGAACACAAAATGGGCATCCGCGCCTCCGACACCTGCGCGGTGACGCTGAACAACTGCAGCATCCCCGAGGCGAATCTGCTCGGCGAACGCGGCAAGGGCCTGGCGATTGCCCTGTCCAACCTTGAAGGCGGACGCATCGGCATCGCCGCGCAGGCATTGGGTATCGCCCGGGCAGCGTTTGAAGCGGCGTTGGCCTACTCGAAAGACCGGGTGCAATTCGACAAGCCGATCATCGAGCACCAGAGCATCGCCAATCTGCTGGCTGACATGCACATGCAGATCAACGCCGCGCGGTTGCTGATCCTCCATGCGGCGCGGCTGAGGACGGCGGGCAAACCATGCTTGTCCGAGGCCTCACAGGCCAAGCTGTTCGCGTCGGAAATGGCCGAGAAAGTGTGTTCGTCGGCGATCCAGATCCATGGCGGCTATGGCTATCTGGAGGATTACCCGGTCGAGAAGTACTACCGCGATGCGCGGATTACCCAGATCTATGAAGGGTCGAGCGAGATACAGCGGATGGTGATTGCGCGGAATTTGAAGAACTATCAGCTGTAATGGCGTTGGCCCTTCCCCTCACCCCAGCCCTCTCCCCAGGGAGAGGGAGCCGACCGAGTCGGTTACGGATTCAGCGGCAACCTTTCAGGTCGGCGTAATTCGCCCATATCACGCGATCAGTCCCCTCTCCCTGGGGAGAGGGAGCCGACCGAGTCGGTTACGGATTCAGCGGCAACTTTTCAGGTCGGCGTAATTCGCCCATATCACGCGGTCAGTCCCCTCTCCCCAGGGAGAGGGAGCCGACCGGGTCGGTTACGGATTCAGCGGCAACCTTTCAGGTCGGCGTAATTCGCCCATATCACGCGGTCAGTCCCCTCTCCCTGGGGAGAGGGCTAGGGTGAGGGGCTTTTGAAGGTCACACACTATTTGCCTTGGAATGCAGCCTCACGCTTGGCAATAAACGCCGCCATCCCTTCCTTCTGATCCTGCGTCGCAAACGCGGCATGAAACACCCGCCGCTCGAAACGCACGCCTTCGCTCAGGTTGACCTCGAACGCGCGGTTGACGCTCTCCTTGATCATCATCGCAATCGGCAGTGATTTGCCGGCGATCACCGCCGCGACTTTCAGCGCCTCATCAAGCAGCTCATCGCTCGGCACGATCCGCGCGACGATGCCGCAGCGCTCGGCTTCTACCGCGTCGATCATGCGCCCGCTCAGGCACATTTCCATGGCTTTGGCTTTGCCCACGGCGCGGGTCAGGCGCTGGGTGCCGCCCATGCCCGGCAGCACGCCGAGGTTGATTTCCGGCTGGCCGAATCTGGCGTTGTCGCCCGCCAGGATGAAGTCGCACATCAGCGCCAGTTCACAACCGCCGCCCAGGGCGAAGCCGTTGACCGCTGCGATGATCGGCTTGCGTCGGTTGGCAACGCGATCGCTGTCGCTGAACAGGTCGTCCATGTAGATCTGCGGATAGGTCAGCTCAGCCATTTCCTTGATGTCGGCGCCGGCGGCGAAAGCTTTTTTCGAACCGGTGAGGACGATGCAGCCAATGTGCGCATCGGCTTCCAGCGTATCGAGGGCGTGGTTCACTTCGCTGACCAGTTGCGCGTTCAACGCGTTCAGCGCCTGCGGCCGGTTGAGGGTGATCAGGCCAACGCGGTCGCGGGTTTCCAGCAGAATCGTTTCGTAAGTCATGAATAAAATTCCTTGTCAGAGATTGCGCGAAATGACCATGCGCTGAATGTCGCTGGTGCCTTCGTAGATCTGGCAGACGCGCACGTCGCGGTAGATGCGTTCCAGCGGGAAGTCGTTGAGGTAACCGTAACCGCCGAGGGTTTGCAAGGCCATGGAACAGACCTTCTCGGCCATTTCCGAGGCGAACAGCTTGGCCATCGACGCCTCGACCAGCGCCGGTTGGCCGCTGTCGCGCAAGGCTGCGGCGTAATGCACCATCTGCCGGGCGACGGCAATTTGCGTGGCCATGTCCGCCAGGCGGAACGCCACGGCCTGATGCTCGATGATCGGCTTGCCGAAGGTGTCTCGCTCGCGGGCGTAATCACGGGCGGCTTCGAACGCAGCGCGGGCCATGCCGACAGCTTGCGAGGCGATACCGACGCGGCCGCCTTCGAGGTTGGCCAAGGCGATCTTGTAGCCCTCGCCCTCCTCGCCCAGCCGATTGGCCACCGGCACTTTCACATCTTCGAAGAGGATCTGGCAGGTGTCGGAGGCGTGCTGGCCGAGTTTGTCTTCGACCCGCGCGACTTTGTAGCCGGGCGAGTCGGTCGGCACGATAAACGCGCTGATCCCGCGTTTGCCGGCGCTCGGGTCAGTCACGGCAAACACGATCACGATGCCGGCGTTCTGCCCGGAGGTGATGAACTGTTTGCAGCCGTTGAGCACGTAGTGATCGCCTTCCAGGCGGGCGCGGGTTTTCAGGCTGCTGGCATCGGAACCTGCCTGCGGTTCGGTCAGCGCGAAGGCGCCGAGCATGGCGCCGCTGGCCAATGGTTTGAGGAAGCGCTCGCGCTGGTCATCATTGCCGAACTTGAGAATCGGCACACAGCCGACCGAGTTGTGCACGCTCATGATCGTCGAGCAGGCACCGTCGCCGGCGGCGATTTCTTCCAGGGCCATGGCGTACGCGAGGTAGCCGGTGTCACAGCCGCCCCACTGCTCCGGCACGAGCATGCCGAAGAAGCCCAGCTCAGCCATCTCGGCGATGGCTTCCTTGGGGAATCGGTGTTCGCGATCCCACTCGGCGGCGAACGGCTTGAGCCGCTCCTCGGCAAACTGCCGGGCCATGTCGCGGATCTGGGTCTGGTCTTCGTTGGGGATCATGGTGATTCCTTCAAATCTGAGTACGACATAGAACCCTGTGGGAGCGAGCCTGCTCGCGAAAGCGGTGTATCAGTCACGCATGTGCCGGCTGAAACGACGTCTTCGCGAGCAGGCTCGCTCCCACAGTTGATCGGCGATGCCTTCAGTAAACGCATTCCACAGCCATGGCCGTGGCCTCTCCACCGCCAATGCATATTGCTGCAATGCCGCGCTTGAGCTGTTTCTGCCGCAGCGCCGCGAGCAACGTCACCAGAATCCGCGCCCCCGACGCACCGATCGGATGCCCCAGCGCGCAGGCGCCACCGTGCACGTTGAGCTTGTCGTGGGAAATCTCCAGGTGCGTCATCGCCGCCATGCCGACCACGGCGAACGCTTCGTTCACTTCAAACAGATCCACCTGATCCAGCGCCCAACCGGTCTTCTTCACCAGTTTCTTGATCGCGCCAATCGGTGCGGTGGGAAACAGGCCAGGGGTATCCGCGAACGCAGCGTGGCCATGAATCACCGCCAGTGGTTTGAGGCCCAGTTGCTGCGCGTGGGACTGACGCATCAGCACCAACGCCGCCGCGCCGTCGGAAATCGAGCTGGAGTTGGCTGCGGTGACCGTGCCGCCCTCGCGGAACGCCGGTTTCAGCGAGGCGACCTTGTCGAGTTTGGCTTTTGGCGGCTGTTCATCGTTGCTGATCACCACCTGCTCTTTGCCGACGGTCACCGTCAGCGGGACGATTTCGTCCTTGAAGCTGCCATCCTTGATCGCCTGTTGCGCGCGGGTGGTCGAGGCAATGGCAAAAGCGTCCTGCGCCTCGCGGCTGAAGCCGTTGGCCTCGGCGCAATCCTCGGCGAAGGTGCCCATCAGGCGGCCCTTGTCGTAGGCGTCTTCGAGGCCGTCGAGGAACATCGAATCGAGCACGCGGCCATGGCCCATGCGATAGCCGGCGCGGGCGCGATCAAGCAGGTACGGCGAGTTGGACATGCTTTCCATGCCGCCGGCGATCACCACGTCGGCACTGCCGGCAAGCAGCATGTCGTGAGCCAGGATGGTGGTCTGCATGCCCGAGCCGCACATCTTGTTGACCGTGGTGCAGCGCGTCGATTTATCCAGCCCGGCGCCCAGCGCAGCCTGACGTGCCGGCGCCTGGCCGAGGCCGGCGGGCAGTACGCAGCCGAACAGCACTTCATCAACCGCGTCGCTGGCGACACCGGCGCGTTCGACCGCAGCCTTGATCGCCGCCGCGCCGAGTTGCGGTGCGGTAAGGCTTTTCAGTTCGCCTTGAAAACCGCCCATCGGTGTGCGGACGGCGCTGACGATAACAATCGGATCGTTGGCAATAGTCATGACAAATCCTCCTTACTTGGCGGCCATGCGCAAGGCGCCGTCGAGACGGATCACCTCGCCGTTGAGCATGCTGTTTTCGATGATGTGGCGCACCAGCGCGGCGTATTCGGCGGGCTTGCCCAGACGCGGCGGGAATGGCACGCCGGCGGCGAGCGAGTCGCGCACTTCCGGGGTCATGCCGGCCATCATCGGCGTTTCGAAGATGCCCGGGGCGATGGTCATCACGCGGATGCCGAAGCGCGCCAGTTCGCGGGCGGCTGGCAGGGTCAGGCTGGCGATTGCGCCTTTGGATGCCGAGTACGCAGCCTGGCCAATCTGGCCGTCGAACGCTGCGACCGAGGCGGTGTTGATGATCACGCCACGCTCGCCGTCAGCATTGGCTTCGCTCTCGGCGATCGCCGCCGCAGCCAGGCGCAGCATGTTGAAACTGCCGATCAGGTTGACGTTGATCACTTGCGCAAAACTGCTCAGGGCGTGCGGGCCGTTTTTGCCGAGGATCTTCTCGCCACGCACGATGCCGGCGCAGTTGATCAGGCCGTTGAGGCTGCCAAATGCGGCAACGGTCGCCTGCACAGCGGCTTCGGCGGCGGCTTCATTGCTGATGTCGGCAACCACACTTTGCGCACCGAGGCGCTGGGCCTGCGCGGCGACGGCTTCGGCGTTCATGTCGACCAGCATGACTTTGGCGCCGGCACTGACCAGCAATTCAGCGCTGGCGGCACCGAGGCCTGACGCGCCACCGGTGACGATAAAAACCTTGTTCTCGATCTGCATGACGGTGTTTCCTTGGATTCAAGCTGAAACGTTGTGCGCCGCGGCCTCTTGAGCCTTGGCGATTTCCTGGTTGCGCAAGATAAAGCGCTGCAATTTGCCACTCGGGGTTTTGGGCAATTCGCTGACAAATTCGATTTCACGCGGGTACGAATGCGCGGCCAGACGCTTGCGCACGTGTTGGCGCAGCTCTTCGGCCAACTCCGGCGCGGCGCGGTACTGCGCGCTCAGCACAACAAAGGCTTTGACCAGTTCGGTGCGTTCCGGGTCGGGTTTGCCGACGACCGCCGCCTCGACCACGGCCGGGTGTTCGATCAGGGCACTTTCCACGTCGAACGGGCCGACGCGGTAGCCCGAAGTGGTGATCACATCATCACTGCGGCCGACGAAGCTGATGCTGCCGTCCGGGTTCCACTCCACGGTGTCGCCGCTCAGATAGTAGTCGCCGACGAAGGCCTTGGTCGGCGCGCCTTCGTAGCCACCGAACCAGCACATCGGCGACTGCGGGCGGTCGATGGCGAGAATGCCCGGCTGACCGACGCCGAGTTCGTTGCACTGCTCATCGAGCACGACAATGCGATGGCCCGGCGAAGCGAAACCGGCCGCGCCGACATGCACCGGGTGCTTGAGGCCGTGATGATTGCACAGCACCATGCCCAGTTCGGTCTGGCCGTAATGATCGTGAATGACCACGTCGAGGTTATCGGCGAACCAGCGGATCACTTCCGGGTTCAGCGGCTCACCGGCGCTGCTGACGATGCGCAGTTTGCCCTTGATCGATTTGGCGAACTCCTCTCCCCCGGCTATCAGCAAGCGATAGGCAGTAGGCGAACCGGTGAGATTGGTGATGGCGTATTTGTTGATCACCCGGCAGGTGCTTTCGAGGGTGAACGGGCCATCGTAGAAGGTAATCGGGTGCCCCAGCGCCAACGGCCCGGTCACGCCGAAATAAATGCCGTAGGCCCATCCCGGATCGGCGACATTCCAGAACGCGTCTTCAGGGCGCAGGTCCACCGCATCACGGGTGTAGCTCTGGAAGGCGACGATGGCTTTGAGCGGCACTGACAGCGCTTTCGCCGGCCCCGTGGTGCCCGAGGTGAACATCAACAGGAACGGGTCTTCGCCGGTCAGTAACACCGGTTCGCAAACATTGGAGTGGTTGGCCAGCTCAGCCCAGAAACTGAAATCTCCACGGACAATGCCCTGACCTTTCACACCGCCAACGGTGACGATGGTCGGGCATGCGCTGACTTCACTGAGCTTGGGGCGATTGACCGCGTCGGTGACGACGACTTTCGCCCCGGAGCTGTTCAGGCGATGTTCGAGAGCTTTCGGCCCGAATGCGGTAAACAGCGGCTGATACACCGCGCCGATGCGCCAGGTGGCGAGCACAGTGATGAGCAATTCGACGTTGCGTGGCAGCAGGCCGGCAACTTTATCGCCCTTCTGCACGCCCTGAGCGAGGAGGAAATTGGCGAAACGCGCAGCTTTGTCTTGCAGATCAGTGAAGGTGTAAGTCGCACTTGAGCCGTCGCGACCTTCCCAGAACAACGCAATGCGCCCGGGCAAGGCATGGCGGTCGCAACATTCAACGCAGGCGTTGAGTGCCGCCAGCGTGCCGCTGAGCGACGCATCGACGGTGTGCTGATAATCGAACTGTTCGATGGCAGACAAGTAATCGCGCATTGCCAGAATCCCTCGGTGTTTTTATTAGGCTGGGAACCGTAAACAACACAGGGATAGTCGCGCCGCGCGGGGCTTGGGGCAATGGTCAAAGTTATCAAAGTGGCTGACTGGTTTGGCCAAGCCTTTTAAGGGGAATGGTCACGCGGCCCTGGGTGGGAGCGAGCCTGCTCGCGAAGGCGTCGGGTCAGACCACCTCATTGAGGATCAGTGTGCGGTAAGGCCCCGGGTTCGACCCCGACCACTTGCGAAACGCCTTGTAGAACGAACTGGCATCAGCAAAACCCAGGCGTGCAGCAATCTCGACGAAACTGATCGAAGGTTCTGCCAGCCAAGTGATTGCCAGCTCCTTGCGCACGCTGTCCTTGAGGCCCTGATAGGTCTGCCCTTCCTCCGCCAGACGCCGGCGTAATGTCGACGCGGACATGCACAATTGCTGAGCCAGCGCCTCGGTTTCCGGCCAATGCTCGGCGGGCAGCTGTCGCAGATCCTGCTTGATCCGGCTGGCGAGGCTGTCGGGGTCGCGGTATTTGACCAGAATGTTCGCCGGCGCCTGGGCCAGAAAGCGTTTCAGCTCTTCGGCGCTGCGCTTGATCGGCAGATCGAGGCAATCGGCGGAAAAGATCATTCGTGTACGCGGGCGCTCGAAACGCAGGTTTTCCGAAAACATCACCCGATAGTCGTCAGTGAAATCCGGTTCGGCGCAGCGCAGTTCAATCGCCAGAATCGGAATCCGCCGCCCGGCCAGCCAGCACGCGACGCCGTGAACGATCATCCAGTAAGTGAAATAGGTAAAGGCGCGGCGCGGCTCGGCGTCGTCTTCGAGCAGGACGATTTCCGCAAGGCTCTGCTGATGCACCAGTTGCGCCGGCAGTTTTTCCAGCATCAGCGACAGGAACGTCAGACCGGTATCCAGCGCCGCCGCCAGCGTCGGTTGCGCCATGGCGCTGCGACACAGAAATGCCAGGCTGCCGGACTTGAGCGGGCGCGGGTCCATGCCGAAGAACTCGTCATCACCGCGTCGTGCCAGCAGGCGCCAGAGTTTGGCGTATTGCGAGGCCGGCACCCTGCCCTCATCGGCCGTTAACAGAGCCGGATCGATGCCGACCTTGGTCAACGCCTCATCCGTCGCCGCGCCCGGGGCACAACTTTGCAGCAGCGCTTCGCGCACCAGTTGAATGGCAATGGTGTCTTTTTCCGCCATGGAGCGAGGTGAGCCTTGTTGTTTTTTGGGTGGTGGGCATCTTAACCCAGCTGCTGAAGTCACCGCAGGACCAATGTGGGAGCGAGCTTGCTCGCGAAGGCGGTGTGTCAGATAAACAAATGTCACAGGCATACCGCATTCGCGAGCAGGCTCGCTCCCACAGGAATCACAGTTGTTCAGCTAAGGTTCAGCTAAATGTCAATGAATGCCATTTGGGAATGAGTGTCATTATGTTACAACTTAGCCTCCTATCTAAATCGCTGTGGCTCGCCAATGCTCGTTCCCTTTTTGATCATGTTGCGCGAAGGCATCGAGGCCGCGCTCATCGTCGGCATCATTGCCAGTTACCTGCAACAGACCGGCCGTGGCCAATGGATGCCAGCGGTATGGATCGGCGTCTTCCTCGCCGCCGCCCTTGCCCTGCTGGTCGGTGGTGGTCTGGAGCTGGTCAGCGCTGAATTCCCGCAAAAGCAGCAGGAGTTGTTCGAAGGCGTGGTCGGTCTGGTCGCCGTGGGCATTCTCAGTTCGATGGTGTTCTGGATGCGCAAGGTCGCGCGGTCGATCAAGCACTCGCTGCAAGCCTCGCTGGATCAAGCGCTGACGCAATCCAGGCATCAAGTGATTGCACTGATCGCCATGGTCTTCTTCGCCGTCGCTCGCGAAGGCCTGGAGACGGTGTTCTTCCTGCTCGCCGTGTTCCAGCAAAGCGAAGGCCCGGGCGCGCCGGTTGGCGCCCTGCTCGGCCTGATCCTGGCGGTGATCGTCGGTTTCCTGATCTACAGCGGCAGCATGCGCCTCAACCTCTCGGCGTTCTTCAAGTGGACCGGATTGTTCATCCTCGTGGTCGCCGCCGGGATTCTCGCCAACTCGGTGCAGGCGCTGCATGAAGCCGGGCTGTGGAATCACCTGCAAACGGTGCTGTTCGACTTCAGCGCGACGCTGCCGATGGACGGCCCGCTGGGCTCGGTGCTGGCCGGCATGTTCGGTTATCAGGATGCGCCGACTGTCAGCACCTTGGGCGCGTACCTGATTTATCTGCTGCTGGCACTGGTGATGTTCTTCATGCCCGCGCCTCGCCAGGCGACGCCAACCACTTCCGTTTCCAGCCAATAAGGCCCTTCATGTCTACTACCCAAACCCCTCCGGCCCTGCGTTGGGCGCTGGCCGGCTCGGTGCTGCTGATGATCGCCGCCGGCGGGCTGTTCTGGTACGCCTCGAACATGGCCGCCGCCAAGCGTCAGCACAACCACGACGAAATCGTCGTCAACATCCATCCCCACAGTTGCGAGCCGAATGCCCTGACGGTGCCGGCCGGCCGCGCCAGTTTCCGCATCGTCAACCGCTCCGAGCGTGCGGTCGAGTGGGAAATTCTCGACGGCGTGCTGGTGGTCGAAGAGCGGGAAAACATCGCGCCGGGCCTGAGCCAAGTGATCAACGCCAACCTGCAACCGGGCGACTATGCGATCACTTGCGGCTTGCTCAGCAACCCGCGCGGCACTTTGCACGTCACACCGACGGCCGCTTCCGATGCGGCCGCCAAGGCCAAGCCCTCGATGGTGGCGTTCGTCGGGCCGCTGTCGGAATTTCGCGTGTATCTGGCCGTTCAGGGCAGCGCGTTGATCAAAGCGGTAACGGCGCTGAATCAGGCGATCGCCAGTGGCAATCTTGATCAGGCACAAGCGCTATATCTGCCGGCGCGTGCCGCTTATCAGCGTCTGGCGCCGGCGGCGCAGCGCCTGGCCGAGCTGGACAATCAGATCAATGCCCGCGCCGATTATTTCGAAAAGCGCGAGCAGGATCCGGCGTTCGTCGGTTTCCATCGCCTCGAATACGCGCTGTTCCAGCAGCGCAATCTCGATGATGTCACGCCGATTGCCCAGCGCTTGCTCGCAGATGTCACCACCCTCAAGCAACAGTTGCTCGCGCAGTCACTGCCGCCGGAGCAACTGGTGGGCATCGTCGTGCGCAACCTCAACAGCCTCGCCGAGGTGCGCGCCGGCAGCGGCGAGGAAGAACGCTACAGCCGCAGCGATCTCAACGGTTTCGCCGCCAACGCGCAGACCGCGCGCAAGGTCGTCGACCTGTTGCGCCCGATGCTGAGCAAATCCGCCGCTGACGTGTTGGCGAATGTCGACCAGGCCATGAGTGACTTCGACAAACAGCTCAACGCGTTCAAATCCGCCGATGGCTACGTCAGTTACGACGCCGTGACCGCCGCGCAACGCCAGCAGATCGCCGCCAAAGCCCAGGCTCTGGCCGCGGCAATGGATGGCATCGACCCCGCCCTCGGCCTTTCCGGCCTGTAAGCAGAAGACCACGACAGATGAACGATTCAGAACCTCTCAACCTGCAACGACGTCGCGTGCTGATGGGCATGGGCGCCGCCGGTGTCGCCCTTGCCGGCTCGGCGCTGAGCTGCCCGGCCATGGCCGCGCAGCCTGCGCAAGTCACCGAAGCGCCGAGCAGCGACAAGACCGAAGACCGCCACGATTTCCACGGTGTGCACCAGACCGGCATCGTCACCCCGCGCCCGGCCTCCGGGATGCTGGTGGCGTTCGATGTGCTGGCCAGCGATCGCGAAGACCTCGAGCGGCTGTTCCGCACCCTCAACGAACGCATCGCGTTTTTGATGAAGGGCGGCCCGGTCGCGCAGATCGACCCGAAACTGCCACCGCTGGACTCCGGCATCCTCGGCCCGGTGGTCACCCCGGACAACCTGACCATCACCGTCTCTGTCGGCGATTCGCTGTTCGACGAGCGCTTCGGTCTGGCGGCGGCAAAGCCCAAGCGTCTGCAACGCATGGTCGGTTTTCCCAACGATGCGCTGGACGCCGATTGCTGCCATGGCGATCTCAGTCTGCAGTTCTGCGCCAACACCGCCGACACCAACATTCACGCCCTGCGCGACATCGTCAAGAATCTGCCTGATCTGTTGCTGGTGCGCTGGAAACAGGAAGGCAGCGTCCCGCCGCAAGCCCCGGCCAAACCCGGTGTACCGGCGCAGTCGGCGCGCAACTTTCTCGGTTTTCGCGATGGCTCGGCCAACCCCGATTCCAACGACGCCAAGGCCATGGAGCGGATTGTCTGGGTACAACCGGACAGTGACGAACCGGCTTGGGCTGCCCACGGCAGTTATCAAGCGGTGCGCATCATCCGCAACTTCGTCGAGCGCTGGGATCGCACGCCGTTGCAGGAGCAGGAAAGCATTCTCGGCCGGGTCAAGAGCAGCGGCGCGCCCATCGGCGGCCACAAGGAAAGCGAAGTGCCGGATTACAGCAAGGACCCCGCCGGCAAACTGACCAGGCTCGATGCGCACATTCGTCTGGCCAACCCGCGCACCGCCGCGACCCAGGCCAATCTGATCCTGCGCCGGCCGTTCAACTACTCCAACGGCGTCAACAAGAACGGCCAGCTCGACATGGGCCTGCTGTTCATCTGCTACCAGGCCGATCTGGAAAAAGGCTTTATCACCGTGCAAACCCGACTCAATGGCGAGCCGCTTGAGGAATATCTCAAACCGGTCGGCGGCGGTTACTTCTTCACCCTGCCCGGCGCTACCGGCGATGACGATTTCATCGGTCGCTCGTTACTCGCTGCCACCTCCCAAAACAAAACCTCATGACACCCAACCGACACTGGAGCCGCCCCATGAAAAAGACGCCACTCGCGTTATTGCTGACCCTTGGTTTGCTCAACACCCCGCTAGCGGCGTTCGCCGCGACTGCGCCGCTGGATCTGGTGGGGCCGGTGTCGGACTACAAGATCTACGTGACCGAAAAGCTCGATGAACTGGCCAGCCACACCCAGCAGTTCACCGACGCAGTGAAGAAAGGCGACTTGGCGACCGCGCAGAAGCTCTACGCGCCGACGCGGGTGTATTACGAGTCGATCGAGCCGATTGCCGAGCTGTTCAGCGATCTCGATGCGTCCATCGATTCTCGCGTTGACGATCACGAAAAAGGCGTAAAGGCTGAAGACTTCACTGGCTTTCACCGCATCGAATATTCGTTGTTCGCGGAGAAGTCCACCAAGGGTCTGGATGCATTGGCCGACGGTTTGAACAAAGACGTGCAGGATCTGCAAACCCGTGTGGCCGGCCTGACCTTCCCGCCGGAGAAAGTCGTTGGCGGCGCTGCTGCGCTGTTGGAAGAAGTGGCGGCGACGAAGATTTCCGGCGAGGAAGACCGCTACAGCCACACCGATCTGTATGACTTCCAGGGCAATATCGACGGGGCGAAGAAGATCGTTGATCTGTTCCGTCCGCAGATCGAACAGCAGGACAAGGCGTTCGTAGCGAAAGTCGACAAAAACTTCGCCACGGTCGACAGGATTCTGGCCAAGTACAAGACTGCGGATGGCGGATTTGAGACCTATGACAAGGTCAAGGACAACGACCGCAAAGCGCTGGTCGGGCCGGTGAATACGCTGGCGGAGGATCTTTCGATGATGCGAGGGAAGTTGGGTCTGAATTGACAGAATTGGTTCGTCAGTAGCAAAGATCGCAGCCTTCGGCAGCTCCTACATTGGGCGGTGTACATCCTGTAGGAGCTGCCGAAGGCTGCGATCTTTTGCTTTTAGCGATCAGAGAATCCTGTACAGCAACCGCTCAATCCTCACCCGACTCACCCGCTTGAGAAACTTCGCCACCCCTGCCGGGTAATCTGGCAGTGTCTCCAGGGTCTGGAAGCTGTCGATCCGCGTGGTATGGCGGAAGATGTTTTCCAGCTCTTTCGCCCGTGGCTCCAGCCATTCACCTTTCGGGTCTTCGATCAGCAGCGCGTTTTCCAGGTCGAGGCGAAACGCGCGCGGATTGAGGTTGTTGCCGGTCAGCAAGGTGTAGCGCTGATCGATCCACATGCCTTTGAGGTGATAGGTGTTGTCACCGTCGCGCCACAAGTGCAGGTTCAATTGGCCGCTGTCGATGCTGTGCTGATGGCGTTTGGCAAAGCGGCGCAGGCTGATCTCGTACAGATACGGCAGCGCGGCGATCACCTTGAACGGCTCGCTCGGCGGAATGTAGAAATCGTTGGCGGTCTTGTCGCCAACCACGATGTCGATCTTCACGCCACGGGCCAGCGCGCGGTTGATCTCACGGATCACGCCCAGGGGCAGGTTGAAGTACGGCGTGCAGATAGTCAGCTGCTTTTGCGCGCTGGCGATCAGCTCGAGAATCGCCCGGTTCAGCGGGTTGTTCTTGCCGACGCCGAGCAGTGGCGTGACCGACAACCCTTCTTTACTTGTGCTGCCGGCCCCGGTGTCGTAAGTCGCGTATTTGAGACGGCTGCGCAGGTCGCCGATGTCGTTACGCAGGCTGCGCGTGCTCGGCAGGTTGGGCAGGTCGAGTCGGTGCACGGCTTTCGATTCGATCAGGCCATGCTTGACCAGGTGATGCATCGAATCCGCAAGCTCGCGACTGTGCAGCACGTGGTAACGGTCGAAACGGTACTTGTCGAGTTTGTGCAGATAGACGTTGTTGAGGCTGGCGCCGCTGTAGACCACCGTGTCGTCAATCACGAAGCCTTTGAGGTGCAACACGCCGAACAGCTCGCGGGTCTGCACCGGCACGCCGTAGATCGGCACTTCACTCTGGTGCGTGCGGGTCATGTCCTGATACCAGGCGGCGTTGCCCGGCTGCTTGCCGGCGCCAATCAAACCGCGCTGGGCGCGCAACCAGTCGACCACCACGGCGATTTCCAGCTCGGGACGCTTGAGCTTGGCCGCGTGCAGGGCATCGAGGATTTCCTGACCGGCTTCGTCCTGCTGCAAATACAGCGCGACGATGTAGATGCGCTGGGTCGCTGCGGCGATTTGCTCGAGCAGGCAGCGTCGGAATTCGGCAGCACTGGACAGAATGCTCACCGCCTCGGCGGTCAGCGCGAAGCTGCGCAGTTTAGGCAGCAGAGAACGTTTGAAAAGCAACGGCATAAGGCTCGCAAGGTTCGATTCCGAAGAGTTTGAGAGCTTACACCATCGTCTGCGCCGGGTCTTGTCAGTGTCCGTAATGGCCCCTTCGCGAGCAGGCTCGCTCCCACCGTTGAAATGCATTCCCCTGTGGGAGCGAGCGTGCTCGCGAAAGCGTTTTCACACACGCTGAAGAAATTTGCTTGACCAAGGAGAACGCTCGTTCTACTGTACGCCACATGAACGAATCAATCAGCAATGACACACGCGACATCATTCTGGATGTCACCGAAAAGTTGATCTACAAAAGTGGCATCGCTGCCACCAGCATGGATCTTCTGGTGAAGACCGCCGGCGTCTCCAGAAAAAGCATTTACCGTTACTTTGCCGACAAGGACGCACTGGTTATCGCAGCCCTTCAGCGACGCGATGTTCGCTGGATGCACTGGTTCACACAGGCTGTCGATCAGGCCGAAACCCCGGTTAATCGCCTGCTCAACCTGTTTACCGTGCTCAAGGGCTGGTTCGACTCGGAAGGCTTTCGCGGCTGTGCCTTTATCAACACCAGCGGCGAAACCGGTGATCCGCAGGATCCAGTGCGGCTGGTGGCCAAAGAACATAAACAGAAGCTGCTCGACTACGTGAGCAAGCTGTGTACCGAATATGGTGCCGAGGATCCGCAACTATTGGCCAGACAGTTGCTGATCCTGATTGAAGGCGCCATTACCGTAGCGCTTGTGATGGGTGATCACAGTGCCGCCGATAATGCGCAATGCATGGCGCGAAAGTTATTGGGCCTGTAACTCTTAATAAGCCGGACTTGTTGTTCATACATTAAATGAATCAGGAGATTGAACATGTCGACTGCAGCCCAGGTACGTCCGCCATTGCCGCCATTCAACCATGCGTCAGCGATCGAGAAGGTGCGTCTGGCCGAGGATGGCTGGAACAGCCGCGATCCGGAGAAGGTGTCGCTCGCTTACACCCTCGATACCAAGTGGCGCAATCGCGCCGAGTTCGCCAGCAACCGCGAAGAGGCCAAGGCATTTCTGACGCGCAAGTGGGCGAAGGAGCTGGATTATCGCTTGATCAAAGAACTCTGGGCCTACTCCGATACGCGTATCGCGGTGCGTTATGCCTATGAATGGCACGACGATTCGGGCAACTGGTTCCGCTCGTACGGCAACGAGAACTGGGAGTTCGATGACAACGGCCTGATGTTCCAGCGCTTTGCCTGCATCAACGACATGCCGATCAAGGAAAGCGAGCGCAAATTCCACTGGCCGCTGGGCCGCCGACCGGATGATCATCCTGGGCTGAGTGAACTTGGCCTGTAAATTCACATAGATTCCCTGTGGGAGCAGTTAGCCTGCTAGCGATAGCGGATCGTCATTCAATGAATGTGTTGAATAACCGATCGGCATCGCCAGCAGGCCTGTTCCTATCAGTTCTCCTGACCGGTTACCGGTAGAGTTCCCTGTCCTCGCCTTAATATTCCGCAGTTTTTTCCTCCCAATCAAAATTCGGATCGTTCTCATACTCGTAGGTAACCGTTGCCGAGTGTGATGCCGGGCGCATCTGAACCTTCGTAATCACCAGGATTTTTCCAGCTACAGTTCGGTTTTTGATGGTTTTGTCCCGAGCGTCTTGTTCGGTTTCATCAGTTCCGTGCAGGTCAACAATGATCTCCATCACCCATTCTCCTTTAAGTATCTTTTTACTCGCCCAACAGCGAGAAGGGTCA
The DNA here is from genome assembly GCF_040310465.1 of Pseudomonas sp. H26/SER47-MNA-CIBAN-0231. NCBI lineage: Bacteria > Pseudomonadati > Pseudomonadota > Gammaproteobacteria > Pseudomonadales > Pseudomonadaceae > Pseudomonas > Pseudomonas sp. H26/SER47-MNA-CIBAN-0231. Next base: position 126,675 of record NZ_JBEOPW010000008.1, read on the forward strand.
ATGCTGGCCTTCTATACAAAATCTGGCACCTGTGAAACCTGACAGGTTTTTATATTGATTCGAACTAGCCACCGCTGCTAAACAGGTATTTCAATGACGCGATCCGGGTAAAGCGATAGCTCGCCGCAATACCTGGAAATGAGTAACATAACCGCCCTCCCCGCAGCCCACGTTCTGCGCCTTGCCGAATAAGCCGACTCCATGCCTTTCGAACTCAGCGTTGACCTCACCACCCTGGCCATTCTGGCTGCTGTTGCTTTCCTTGCCGGTTTCATCGATGCCATCGCTGGCGGTGGCGGTCTGTTGACCACGCCAGCGCTGCTGACGGCGGGCCTGCCGCCGCATCTGGTGCTGGGCACCAACAAGCTGAGCTCGACCTTCGGTTCGGCGACCGCCAGCTTCACCTTCTACAAACGCAAACTGTTTCATCCACGCCAGTGGACCCACGCGATTGTCGGCACTCTGGTTGGCGCGCTTACCGGCGCGGTGGTTGCGCATTACCTGCCGGCCGAGTGGCTGAACAAGATGCTGCCGGTGATCGTTTTCGCCTGTGGCCTGTATTTGCTGTTTGGCGGCACGCCGAAAGCGCCGCTGGACAGCGACGCGCCGATCAAAAAGAAATGGCAATCGACCCAGGGCTTCAGCCTCGGCTTCTATGATGGCGTGGCCGGCCCCGGCACGGGCGCATTCTGGACCGTGAGCAGTCTGCTGCTGTACCCGATCGACCTGGTCAAGGCCAGCGGCGTGGCGCGGAGCATGAACTTTGTCAGCAACATCGCAGCGCTGTCGGTGTTCATCTTCTCCGGTCAGGTCGACTGGATCATTGGCCTGTGCATGGGCCTGTCGGTGATGGTCGGGGCCTTCTTCGGCGCGCGCACCGCAATCAGCGGCGGCGCCAAATTCATTCGTCCAGTGTTCATCACCGTAGTGCTTGGCCTGACTGTGCGCCTAGCCTGGCAGCACTGGTTCAGCGTGGCCTAAGCGCCGCGCGACGTAGACGTCGATCAGGTAACGGGCAATCGAACGCGACGCCGGCAACGGCGGCAAGTCATGCACGTTGAACCACTGGGCGTCCTCGATCTCGTCTTCCTGACAGACAATTTCGCCACCGGCATATTCGGCATGGAAGCCGAGCATCATCGAATGCGGGAACGGCCAGCACTGGCTGCCGATGTACTGGATGTTCTTCACTTCAATCTGCACTTCCTCGCGAACTTCGCGAATCAGGCAATCCTCGGCCGATTCCCCCGGCTCGGCGAAGCCGGCCAGCGTGCTGTAAACCCCGGTGACGAAACGCGGCGAGCGTGCCAGAAGGATTTCGTCGCCACGGGTGATCAGCACGATCATGCTCGGTGAGATGCGCGGATAACTGCGCAGATCGCACGGCTGGCAATACATCGCCCGTTCGCGCGGGACTTGCGTCATCGGCTGGCCGCAGTTGCCGCAGAAGCGGTGCTCGCGAGCCCAAGTGCCGATCTGTGCGGCGTAACCGAGCACTTTGTACAGCGTGTGATCGCCTTCGAGCATGAACGCCCGCAGCCCCTTCCAGCCGCAACCGGGCACATCGCTGACGCTGCGCAACTCAAGCAGATAGACCGGTTCACCGTCGAGATGACCAATCCCATGCTCAGCGAGGACCGACAGGTCCTGGCGCTTGAGCCACTCGCGCGGAAACAGTGCGCCGTTGTCATCGAACAGGAAGCCTTCGGGGCTGCGCGCTACGGCCCAGCCGCCGGGTTGATCGGTGTCGAGTACTGCAGTGGTCCAGCGAGAGATCATGGTTAACTCAATCCAGAAATTCGGGTTTCTGTTTGCTCATGTGGGCGGCCATGGCCACGCGCAGATCGGTGGATTGCAACATGGCGGCGTTCCAGGTGGCAACGTATTCGAGACCATCGTCGATGCGATGGTCGCGCATGTAGCTGATCATTTCCTTGGTACCGGTCACGGCGATCGGCGACTTCGCAGCGATGTCACGGGCAATGCCGAACACGCCTTCGAGCAGTGTGTCTTTGTCGCTGTAGACGCGATTGACCAGGCCCATGCTGCGTGCTTCTTCGGCGCCAAAGGTGCGACCGGTGTAAGCCAGTTCACGCAGCATGCCGTCTCCGATGATTCGCGGCAACCGTTGTAGCGTACCGACGTCAGCGGCCATGCCGATGTCAATTTCCTTGATGGAAAATTGCGCGTCCTCGGCGGCATAACGCATGTCACAAGCCGAGATCAGATCGATCGCCCCGCCCAGGCAATAGCCCTGAATCGCAGCAAGCACCGGTTTGCGGCAGTTGTCGACGGCGTTGAACGAGGCTTGCAGATTGAGGATCTTGCGCCGCAGCAGGCGCGCATTGCGGCCCACGTCCTTGCCCAGCTCGTTGGCGACACCGGCGAGCATCATGAGATCGATGCCTGATGAAAAATGCTTGCCGTTACCACTGAGGACCACCACGCGGACTTCGTCGGTATCGTCGATCCATTGGAAGATCTCGACAATCTCGCTCCAGAACGCCGCGTTCATTGCGTTGATCTTTTCCGGGCGATTGATCTGCACATGCGCGATGTTGTCGGCCAGTTCGACGCTGAAGGCGGAGTATTGAGTCATGGCAGTGATCCTTTACCGGGCTGGGAAATAAGGCCCGAACTATAACAAGGCAACGGGGCGGCGGTTCGGCCAAATGCGGGACTGACTGGCGCGGCTCATTGGGGAGCAGCCGAAGGCTGCGATCTTTTGGGACGCAGAGCGTCCCGGGCTGCATTCCCACGCAGAGCGTGGGAACGATCGATTGGCTTATTTCAGCCCCAGCCTGTACAGCGAGCCATTCTCCTCATCCGTCAGCACATACAGATAGCCATCCGGCCCTTGGCGCACATCGCGTATGCGCTTGTTCAACTCGCCCAGCAAACGCTCCTCATGGACGACTTTATCGCCATCGAACTGCAGACGAATCAATTCCTGGGACACCAGTGCGCCGATAAACGCGTTGTGCTGCCACGGGGTGAAGCGATCCGCGTCATAGAACGCCATGCCGGTAACCCCGGGGGATTTTTCCCAGACATGATGCGGCGCCACGGTGCCTTCAGCAGTTTTGCCCTTGGCTTCCGGGATGGGCTGCATCGAGTAGTTGATGCCATGGGTCGCCAACGGCCAGCCATAATTCTTGCCACGCTCGATGATGTTCACTTCGTCACCGCCACGTGGCCCGTGTTCGTTCTCCCACAGCGTGCCGGTCCACGGGTTGAGCGCCGCGCCCTGCGGGTTGCGCAGGCCATAGGACCAGATTTCAGGCCGGACACCGGATTGGCCAACGAAAGGGTTATCGTCCGGCACTTTGCCGTCCGGGAAGATGCGTACGACTTTGCCTTGCAACTTGTCGAGGTCCTGCGCAGTCGGCCGATCATTGTTTTCGCCGAGGGTGATGAACAGATACCCGTCGCGATCAAACACCAGCCGCGAACCGAAGTGGTTGCTCACTGAGAGTTTCGGTTCCTGACGGAAGATCACGTTGAAGTCCTTCAACGTCTTCAGGTCATCGGAAAGCCGTCCGCGCCCTACCGCCGTACCAGCCTTGCCGCCCTCACCGCCGCCTTCTGCGTACGAAAGGTAGACCATACGGTCCTGCTTGAAGTCCGGCGACAGCGCCACATCAAGCAACCCGCCCTGCCCTTTAGCCCAGACTTGCGGCACGCTACTGATCGGCTCCGACAGTTTGCCGTCCTTGCTGACGACGCGCAGATGACCCGGGCGTTCGGTTACCAGCATGCCCTTCTGATCAGGCAGAAATGCCAGCGCCCACGGATGTTCGAGGCCTTGGGCAATGGTGGTGACTTCAAGAATGCCCTGTTCGCTTTTCAGCTCCTTGGGCGCGGCGGCGAAGGCCGGGGCGCTGATCAGCGCGGCGGCGCAGCAGGTAGCTAGTAGGGTTTTACGCAACATGCACGATTCCTTTTGTTCGTGTGAAAGGCTGACAGAACATCAGTCCTGCCGTTCAACGGTTGCTGCCGGTGCCCCGTGGGGGCGGGTTGGGAATGAAGGTTGGCGGATTGCTCGGCACCGAGCGAATTGGCTGGCCATTGCCGATGCCGCGATTTTCAACGGTCGGCTGACGTGGCACGGGAACGGTGTTCGGCCCGCGAAGGGGCGGAGCGCTGGGCTGGGTGCCCTGCATGCTGTTGGGATTGGCCCGGCGGATCGGGCTGTTGTAGGGATTGTTGCTGTTGCCGGTAGGGCTTTGCGCCAGCACGACATCGGCATGAACCAGGCCACCACTGAGGGCGAGGACGGCGATACCAATCAGAAACCGGTTCATGGGAAATACCTCTCGATGTGCGTGGACTAGAGCCTTGGAGCCCACGCTACGCCGTGGGTTCGGATTTGTTAACCCTCGCGCCTTAAACAACATGTAACACGGCTTGACCGTACCGCTGGACGCCGCGCAATCACTGGAAACTTTCTCACCGCGCCACGGGTCACCTGATCATCACTCGGAGGACAGGTCATGGCTCGGGCAATCTGGAAAGGCGCAATCAGTTTTGGACTGGTACACATCCCCGTGGCGCTGGTTTCAGCGACGTCGTCCCAAGGCGTGGACTTCGATTGGCTCGACAGCCGCAGCATGGACCCGGTGGGCTATAAACGCATCAACAAGGTCACCGGCAAGGAAGTCACCAAAGAGAACATCGTCAAAGGCGTGGCCTACGAAAAGGGCCGATATGTGGTGCTCAGCGAGGAAGAAATCCGCTCGGCGCACCCGGTTTCCACGCAGACCATCGACATTTTCTCTTTCGTCGACGCCGAACAGATTCCGCTGCAGAACATCGATACGCCCTACTACCTGGCACCGGACAAACGCGGCGGCAAGGTCTACGCGTTGCTGCGCGAAACCCTGAGCAAAACCAACAAGGTCGCCCTCGCTCGCGTCGTCCTGCATACCCGTCAATACCTGGCCGCGTTGATGCCGCTGGAGTCGGCTCTGGTTCTGGTGAAACTGCGCTGGCCGCAGGAAGTGCGCAGCCTTGATGAACTGGCGCTGGGCAGCGAAGTGACGAAGCCGCAACTGGCCAAGGGCGAGCTGGACATGGCCAAACGTCTGGTTGAAGACATGACCTCGGAGTGGTCGCCTGAGGACTACAAGGACGAGTTCGAAGACAAGATCATGGCGCTGGTCGAGAAGAAAGCCCACGAAGGCAAGATCGAGGACGTCGAGACCACCACTGGCGAGGAAGAACGCAAGACTGCCGATGTTATCGACTTGACCGAGCTGCTCAAACGCAGCCTCGGTGGCAAGGCACCGGCCAAGCCCAAGGCCAAATCAACCAGTAAGGCGGCGCCGGCGAAGAAGACTCGGAAGGCGTCTGGGGAATAGGAAGTCAATCAGGAAGATGCTTGTTTAATGTCAGGACGCTTTCGCGAGCAAGCTCGCTCCCACAGGGTTTGGAGTCGGACGCAATATTTGCATTCACCCAAATCAAATGTGGGAGCGAGCTTGCTCGCGAAGAGGCCGGTACTGACACCGCAAGCCTTCAGATCAGAATAAAGATCGCCAGCAACGCGGCAAAAATCGCCCATTTCTCGAGGTAATACCGCGTACGGTTGCGCTTCTTCAGCTCTTTGCCGCGCAAACGAATCTTGTAGATTTTGGTAAACAAGCGGTTGATGCCACCAGTCTTGTCCCCCGCATCATTCGGCGCGCCTGCCGCTGACATCACGGTGCGGCTGAACCAGCGGTTGAACGCGGCGGCCCAGCGGTATTTCAGCGGCCGCTCAATGTCACAGAACAGAATGATGCGATTCTGATCCGTGGTGTTTTCGGCGTAATGAATAAACGTCTCGTCGAACATCACCGCTTCGCCATCGCGCCAGTGATAGTTCTCGCCGTCGACGTTGATGTAGCAGCCGGGATCATTCGGCGTATCCAGGCCCAGGTGATAACGGTAGGAACCCGCGTACGGATCGCGATGGCGCACCAGTTTCGAGCCCGGTGGCAGCTCGGCAAACATCGCCGCTTTGATCGAGCCGATGCTCTGCACCAGTTCGGTGGTGCGCGGGCACAGCTTCATCGCCGATGGATGACTGTCGCCGTACCACTTGAGGTAGAAGCGCTTCCAGCCGGTCTTGAAGAAGGAGTTGAAGCCGACATCGTCATACTGATTCGAGCGCTTGATTTCGCCGGCACGCAACAGATTCTGGCCTTCCTCGCGAATCTCTTCCCAGTGCGCCTGCAACGGGCTCAGATCGGGAAAGTCTGCCGGGTTCAGATACGGTTTGTTGGGCATCCTGGAAAACAGATAGAGGAAGCAGTTGATCGGCGCGAGGAACGTCGAGTGGTCACTCAATTGCCGCCCCAGCTTGTGGCGCACGCGTCCACGCAAGTGAACGTAAGCAATGGAGATGACATAAACAGCGGCAATGATGAGTTTCACGGAAAAGGGTCACACGTCAAAAGTGAACAAACTGCGCGCGTGGCGACCTGAGGCCCAGCGTCTTATGCAGCGGTCTTGATGCACAGGGCGCGTCCATGGCCCGCGCCGTTTCCGGGCGCTCGGTGAAAGGGTGGCATTTTAGCCACAGTTCGTAACCGATAGTGAACCCTCAACAGTGAAAAACTGTCTTGCGCGTTTGCGTGTAAAGCTCCAGCACACTTGAATCCATACAAACGCCCGTTGCTCATTTCGATGGAACCACGCTTGGCACGCGCTCCTCTATCGCTTACCAATAACGGAGGAACCCCCATGATCGCCCCAGAAACCGGTATGAAACCAGGTCAGCGCTATCGAATTGAAAGCGTCGAGCGCGCTCCGCAATTCTCTGGCTTTTTTCTCGATGGAAAGTATTACCTGGGACCCGAGTTGCAGACCGCCATCGGCTGGCTTGAAGGGCAAATATTCTTCTACGACCAGCTCGACCCGACCGGTGAGCCGGTTTATCCGGGCAGAATTGCCGGCACGATCGAAGGGCTGACGCTGGTAATGCCGGACGGCTTACGGCTGGAGATCGAAGAAGCGCCTTATCTGGCGGAACCTGCTGCGCCAGTGCGCGCTTCCGTCGCCGGGCGCATCGAGCGTATTTCGCGGCAGCCGATACGCCCTTCGCCGCTATTGGTAGCCGGGGCTGCGATGTTGGTAGGGGTTTGCCTGCTGACGATCTCGCGCATCAGAAATCGCTGAAGGCCACCGCGCGAGCAGTGGCCCAACTATCGGTCACTGCTCGCGGGTTACTGTCAGTGCGACCACGGCGATTCGCTCGGCGCGCTCGTATTCAGGCTTGAGCAGTTCCTCGCTGAACACATCCGGATCAAGCTCACGATAAGTCCAGCCAAAACGCTCGCCCTTGAGCAGAGGCGCCACGGCCTCGCGGAACGGGTCCTGCCCGGCGACGATCGCCACGCCGGTGTACACCAGCAACGTACCGCCGACTTCCAGGCGCGGCAACGCCTCACGCACGATCCGCACCGACAAACCCTCACCCAGCGCCCCGCCGCCGTGGCGATAAGCGCGCTGTTGTTCGTCGTTCATGTACGGCGGATTGGCGATGATCAAATCGAACTGCCCTTCGACACTGGCGAGCAGATCGCTGTGATACACCGACACGTTGTTGGCCCCGGCCAACTCAGCGTTGACGGCACTCATGCGCAACGCCTGCGGATTGATATCCACCGCCAGCACTTGGGCATCAGGACGTGCCTTGGCCATGACCACCGCGCCGGCGCCGCTTCCGCAGCCGATGTCCACCGCGCGTCTGATCGGCGAAAAGCGTTGCTGCAATTGCGCTTCGATGGCCTGGGCGAAGCGATAAGTGTCGGGGCCGAAGAACACTGCGTCACTCGCCGTCGTCGGGAACGCCGAGTGGGCGAACAACCGGTCATTCAGCGTCGACCAACGCACATGGCTGCGCCACACGGCGCCATCGCGTTCGACTACGCCGGCCTGCTCCAGCGTGGCCAGTTCCTCTGCGCGAAATAGCTCTGAAGGAAACGGCATCGACCAACCAAACACATCGCGCAGATCCTTGGCCAGCGGCGTGGCAAAGCGTTGGAGATAACGTTCGTGGGTCAATGGCGTTGGAGTAATGAAGTGATAACCACTGTCGAGCAGGCGCTTGCCCAGCTCGAACAGGGCTCTATCGGATGTTTCTTGTGCCGACATGAAGCCTCCTTGTTTCAACGCAAGCGGGCGCGCAGTTGGATGAAGCGACGCGTCGCAAAAAGTCCGGCCGGGCGCCAGTGTCGCTGCGGTTGCAGCCAAGGCATCAACAACGCCATTTGCTCGGCGGCAGGTTTGTCGGCCAGTGCCGCTTCCAGATTGAGCAGATCGGCATCATCGTCAAAGGTTTCCTCTACCGCAGCTTCGCGGCGCACATAAGGCCGAGGCCGGGATGCAGGGCAATCCTGAGTGATCCAGTCGCGCAGCAGCTGTTTTTCATAGCCGTTGAACACACCGAACATCGCCGCGTCGCTGCCGTCAATCAAACGCCAGAAACGACTTTCTTCCACCGCCTCGCCGCGCTTGATCCAGCTCTTGCGCTCCAGCGCCGAAAGAAACTCGCCCATTTGCCCCGGCGTGGCCAGCCACTGATTGATGGTGCGGTTTTCGATACGGCAGTAATCGGAATGCATGTGCCGGCCAAAAACAGCTTTGCGCTCAAGCATGGCGATGACTTCATGGTCCAGATCGAACTCTGTGATCACGGCGGTGGTGCCCTTGCCGACATCATTGAGGCGATAACCAACAGCCATGCGCCGGTAGAACTCATCGCGCTCTTCACCCAGCGGCATCAGTTCGAGCATTGATTGCACAGCCTTGCGCGCGTGCCCGGTACTGGCGTTGTCGATGGTCACATGCAGGCGGAAATAGTGCGGATCGATGCCCAGTTCCGCCAGCTCATAAGCACTGATCAATAAGTGCAGCGGCAGTTGTTCATAGCCGAGGTTGAAGCCGATGACTTCTGGCAGAAACTGCCCGCCGAAGCGTCCCAGCGCCAACTGCACCGCGCCTTGCAGAAAATACTCGTCGGCAAGACCGCTCAGATCGGAGCAGTCATGCTCGGCGAGCAGCTTGCGATAGATCACCACATGATTCTGCCGTGGCACGCCCTCGCCCAGCTCTTCCAGATAGGTATCGAGCAAATCGTCGAAACGCGGGTCCTGCCACTGCGGCAACAACCCGGCCAGCCAGGCGCCATCGACCTCTTTGGTCGGTGCCACATGCAGAATGAAATACAACGCGTGGGATTTGTTGCGGAAATAGCGGCGCGGCGCGCCCTGCTGACGTTGCTCAAGGTAATCGGCGTACTCGGCCGCCACGCTGGCGCAGCGGGTTTCCGACCATTGCAGCAGCTCTTCGGCGCTGGCCGGCAAATCGTCAGACAGCGCAGCCGCCTTGCTCAGTTGCCGGCGCAGGAAGTCCAGTGCCGCGCGATCAACCGTGGAGTCGTCCGCCAGCAATCGGTCATAGAGCCGGCGCTCGGTATCCGCCGGCGTGGATGTTTTACCCGAAGACTTCCTGGTCGGGATTTCGATCAGCGACATGACTCATTCCCCTGCGTTATTGGCATTGCCTATAAACGAAAGAGTGATTGGCGCTGAAAAAAATTCCTTTTTTGTGCGGGGCGATGCGCTCAGTGGTGTGCGTCGGGTGGCTAACCCAAAGCCGTGTCGAGAAACATCATCACGCCGAAGCCAAGCATCAGCCCGAGCGTGGCCGGTGTTTCGTGGCCGTTGCGGTGAGTTTCCGGAATCACTTCGTGGGATACCACGAAAATCATCGCGCCGGCGGCCAGACCCATCGCCACCGGGAAGCCCAGCGCGAAGCTGTTGGTGATGCCCAAACCGATGATCGCGCCCAACGGTTCCATCAATCCTGACGCAGCGGCAATCAACGCAGCGCGCCCTGCGGAAATGCCCGTCACGCGCAGCGCCAACGCCACAGCGAGACCTTCCGGAATGTCCTGAATGGCGATCGCAGTGGTCAGCGGCAAGCCGATTTTCATGTCGCCGGTGGCGAAGCTGACGCCGATCGCCATGCCTTCCGGCAGGTTGTGCAGGGTGATCGCCAACACGAACAGCCAGACTCGATTGAAACGCTTGGCTTCGGGCCCGCGCCGGCCGCTTTTTTCATGTTCGTGAGGAACGAAGCGGTCAAGGCCGACCATCAACGCCACGCCCAAGGCCATGCCGGCCACAACGACGGCAGCGGCGAGCATGGGACTGCTCACCGCCTCCTTCGCCGCCGCAATGCCCGGCAGGATCAGTGAAAAGGAACTGGCAGCCAACATCATCCCTGCCGCAAACCCGAGCATGGTGTCTTGAGTTCGCGAAGTAATTGCGCGCAACGCCAGGGCCAGCAACGCACCGATTGCCGTGGCGGCAAAACCCGACAGTCCGCCGAGAGTCGCGAGGCGTAGCGTGTCGCGACCGGTACTGACCAAACCGGTGTAGCCGCTGATCAGCAACAACACGGTTACACCGACCAGGGTCAGCCAGAAAATGCGCCCTCCCCAGCCCGTACGCGAAAGGTTCACGAACCATGCGCGTACGGGAGCTGCGAATGAAGATGACGGTAGCGCCATGAAAACTCCTCGGTTTCAGGTGGCCGGTGCGAACGGCGTGGTTTCATCCAGTTGCGCCAGCGGAACATCGCTGCCACCCGGGGTCAGAATCACCTTGCGGCATTCTTCCTGCTTCTTATTGAAGATCTTGTAACCCTCGGCCGCCTGCTCCAGCGACAGCCTGTGAGTGATGATCGCTTCGGGCTGCAACTTGCCGGTTTCAATGTAGCCAAGCAGCTCCGGCAGAAAACGCTGTACGTGAGTCTGGCCCATTTTGAAGGTCAGGCCCTTGTCAAAAGCGTCGCCGAACATAAAGCCATGGATAAATCCTGCATACACCCCCGGAACGCTGACCACACCACCGCGCCGGACGGCGGCGATGCACTGGCGCAAAGCCTTGCCGCTGCTGCCTTCCAGCTTGAGTGTAGCCATGACCGTTTCGGTGGTGCTGCCCTTGGCTTCAAGGCCGACGGCATCGACCACGGCATCGACGCCGCGATGCCCGGGAGTCTGGCTGGTAATGGTGTCGGCCGGGTCATCGTCTTCATCGAAGTTGATCGGAATCACGCCGTAGGTGCGCTGGGCATAATCGAGGCGGTACTGGTGATGGTCGACCATGAAGATCAGCTCGGCACCGAGCATTCTCGCGCAGGCTGCGGTGAGCAAACCGACCGGCCCGGCGCCGTAAATGGCCAGACTCGAACCCTGTTTGACGCCGGCGTTGATCACGGCTTGCCAGGCAGTCGGCAGGATGTCAGACAGAAACAGCACTTTCTCGTCCGACAGCGTGCCCGGCACCTTGAACGGCCCGGTATTGGCTTTCGGTACCCGCACCAGTTCCGCCTGGCCACCGGGAATCCCGCCATACATACGGCTGTAGCCGAACAGCGCTGCTGGCGGCGGAATCATTTTCTTGTTCAGCGCCGCGCCAGGGCCTTCATTGGTGGTCTCGCAGGCGGCGTAAAGCTCTTGCTGGCAGAAGAAGCAATCGCCACAGGCGATCACGAACGGAATCACCACACGGTCGCCGCGCTGCACGGCGGTGACGGCTGGGCCGGTTTCTTCGACGATGCCCATGAACTCATGGCCAAAGATATCGCCGTGCTCGACGGTGGGTATTTTGCCGCGGTACAGGTGCAGGTCCGATCCGCAGATGGCGGTGGCGGTGACGCGCAGGATGATGTCGTCGGCGGCTTCAAGTTTCGGGTCCGGTACGGTTTCGACGCGCACGTCATGGGCGCCGTGATAGGTCATTGCTCGCATGGCTTGGTCCTCACTCGTTTGAACAAAATGGCTGCTGCTCCACTTTCCGAAGTGAAAATGGTCGAGTGAGTTCATTCGGGTTTTCGAGATTTTGATCAGCGGATATCGGTCGTTTCTCGGACGAGCCGATGTGTACGCCCGTTTGCCTGCCATATAACTGCCGTCTGAGTTATGCGACAATGCGCGCCAATGTCCAACAAGAACCCCGTACTCGTCGCTCAGCAGCTTGCCTTCAACGGCCCCAGTTGCGGACGGCTTATGCGCGTTGGCTCAACTCAAGCACAGACTGGGGGGAGCTGGAAAAGCTCCAGATTGGTACGCAAGTTTGTACCAGGCACCACAGACCAGCTCTAACCCATTGATAGGTAAGGTAATTGATCTCCACAGCTAACATCACGATGCAGTTTGGCGCCAAGCCGCTGTTCGAAAACGTTTCGGTCAAATTCGGCGCAGGCAATCGCTACGGCCTGATCGGTGCCAACGGTTGCGGCAAGTCGACCTTCATGAAAATCCTCGGCGGCGATCTCGATCCGTCCGGTGGCCAGGTCATGCTCGAGCCGAACGTGCGTCTGGGTAAGCTGCGCCAGGATCAGTTCGCCTACGAAGAATTCACCGTGATCGACACCGTGATCATGGGTCACGAAGAGCTGTGGAAGGTCAAGGCCGAGCGCGATCGCATCTATTCGCTGGCTGAAATGTCCGAAGAAGACGGCATGGCCGTCGCCGAGCTGGAAACCGAGTTCGCCGAGATGGACGGCTACACCGCCGAATCCCGTGCCGGCGAATTGTTGCTGGGTCTGGGCATTCCGCTGGAACAGCATTTCGGCCCGATGAGCGAAGTTTCGCCAGGCTGGAAACTGCGCGTGTTGCTGGCGCAGGCACTGTTCTCCGATCCGGAAGTGCTGTTGCTCGACGAACCGACCAACCACCTGGACATCAACACCATTCGCTGGCTGGAGAACATCCTTACCCAGCGTAACAGCCTGATGATCATCATCTCCCACGACCGTCACTTCCTGAACAGCGTGTGCACGCACATGGCTGACCTGGATTACGGCGAGCTGCGTCTGTTCCCGGGCAACTACGACGAGTACATGACCGTGGCGACCCAGTCCCGCGAGCAACTGCTGTCGGACAACGCCAAGAAGAAAGCGCAGATTTCCGAGCTGCAATCGTTCGTCAGCCGCTTCTCGGCCAACGCCTCGAAAGCCAAGCAGGCCACCTCCCGCGCCAAGGCGATCGACAAGATCCAGCTGGCCGAGGTCAAGCCTTCCAGCCGCGTCAGCCCGTTCATTCGTTTCGAACAGAACAAGAAGCTGCACCGTCAGGCGGTCATGGTCGAGAAAATGGCCAAGGGTTTCGATGGCAAGCCACTGTTCAAGGACTTCAGCTTCCAGGTTGAAGCCGGCGAGCGCGTCGCGATCATCGGCCCGAACGGTATCGGCAAGACCACCCTGCTGCGCACCCTGGTCAATGAACTGACCCCGGACGCCGGTAGTGTGAAATGGACCGACGCCGCTGAACTGGGTTACTACGCTCAGGACCACGCTCACGACTTCGAAGACGACGTCACTCTGTTCGACTGGATGGGTCAGTGGACCCAGGGCGAGCAGATGATTCGCGGTACTTTGGGCCGCATGCTGTTCTCCAACGACGAGATCCTCAAGTCGGTCAAGGTCATCTCCGGTGGTGAGCAAGGTCGCATGCTGTTCGGCAAGCTGATCCTGCAAAAGCCCAACGTGCTGATCATGGACGAACCGACCAACCACCTGGACATGGAATCGATCGAGGCGCTGAACCTGGCGCTGGAAAACTACCCGGGCACGCTGATCTTCGTCAGCCACGACCGTGAGTTCGTATCGTCCCTGGCCACCCGCATCATCGAGCTGAGCCCGAACGGCGTGACCGACTTCAGCGGCACTTATGACGACTACCTGCGTAGCCAGGGCGTTGTTTTCTAAGAGCAGCTTTTAGTTTCAAGCTGCAAGCTGCAAGCTGCAAGTTAAAAGCCCTGTCCTCTGTGACGGGGCTTTTTGCATTCGGCGTTTGGGAATTGTGGGTGCGCAGATATTCGCGAGCAGGCTCGCTCCCACATTGATCGTTCCCACGCTCCGCGTGGGAATGCAGCCCGGGACGCTCCGCGTCCCAACAGCGGACGCAGAGCGTCCATGGCGGCGTTACCACGCTGAGCGTGGGAGCGATCATTAAGGCGAAGTAGTTAGCCTGCTTTCTTTTATCCCGGCCCCGCGCCATGATGTCGGCAACTCTCCCACCGCCGCCCGCGAACGAGTGCTCATGTCTGCGCAGCCACTGCCACCGCAAAGCTCCCTGGCGATCACCCTGCAGATCGTCTCCATCGTTTTCTACACTTTCATTGCCTTTCTCTGTATCGGTTTGCCGATCGCGGTATTGCCCGGTTACGTCCACGAGCAACTGGGTTTCAGCGCGATGCAAGCTGCAAGTTAAAAGCCCTGTCCGTGTGACGGGGCTTTTTGCATTCGGCGTTTGGGAATTGTGGGTGCGCAGATATTCGCGAGCAGGCTCGCTCCCACATTGATCGTTCCCACGCTCCGCGTGGGAATGCAGCCCGGGACGCTCCGCGTCCCAACAGCGGACGCAGAGCGTCCATGGCGGCGTTACCACGCTGAGCGTGGGAGCGATCATTAAGGCGAAGTAGTTAGCCTGCTTTCTTTTATCCCGGCCCCGCGCCATGATGTCGGCAACTCTCTCACCGCCGCCCGCGAACGAGTGCTCATGTCTGCGCAGCCACTGCCACCGCAAAGCTCCCTGGCGATCACCCTGCAGATCGTCTCCATCGTTTTCTACACCTTCATTGCCTTTCTCTGCATCGGGTTACCGATTGCGGTATTGCCAGGTTACGTCCACGAGCAACTGGGTTTCAGCGCGATCATTGCCGGCCTGGTGATCGGTTCGCAGTATCTGGCCACCCTGCTCAGCCGGCCAATGGCCGGGCGCATGTCGGACACGCTCGGGACCAAGCGGGCGATCATTTATGGCTTGTGGGGGATTGTTCTCAGTGGCGCGCTGACGTTGCTGTCGACCTTGCTGCAAAGCTTTCCGCTGACCAGCCTGTTGATCCTGATTGCCGGGCGCTTGCTGCTTGGTATTGCCCAAGGCCTGATCGGCGTCGGCACCATCAGTTGGTGCATGGGCCAGGTTGGTGTCGAGCACACGGCGAAATCCATCGGCTGGAACGGCATCGCTTCTTACGGCGCGATCGCCATTGGTGCGCCGCTGGGCGTGGTGATGGTTGCCGAATATGGCTTTGTCAGCCTTGGCCTCGCGCTGTCGGCGTTGGCGGCAGGTGCGCTGTGGTTGATCCGCAACAAGCCTTCGGTGCCGGTGATTCGTGGCGAGCGCCTGTCATTCTGGGCGGTGTTCGGCAAGATTGCGCCGTACGGCACCAGCCTGACGCTGGCCTCGATCGGCTACGGCACACTGACGACGTTCATCACCCTTTATTACCTCAACCGAGGCTGGACCGGCGCGGCGTACTGCCTGACCGTGTTTGGCGTGTGCTTCATTCTCTCGCGGCTGTTGTTCATCTCGGCGATTGCCCGGTTTGGCGGGTTTGCCTCGGCCATCGTTTGCATGTCGGTTGAAACCGTCGGCCTGGTGATGTTGTGGCTGGCGCCCTCCACTGCGTATGCGTTGATTGGCGCAGGGCTGGCGGGATTTGGGCTGTCTCTGGTGTACCCGGCGCTGGGGGTTGAAGCGATCAAACAGGTGCCGAGTTCCAGTCGTGGTTCAGGGTTGGGGGCTTATGCGGTGTTCTTCGATCTGGCACTGGCGATTGCCGGGCCATTGATGGGCGCGGTGGCGTTGAATCTGGGCTATTCGTGGATTTTCTTCAGCGCGGCATTGTTATCGGTGACCGGGTTGGGCTTGACCCTGCTCCTAAAGCGCCGCGCGACCTCATGAAACACCGATCCCCTTGTAGGAGCTGACGAGTGCAACGAGGCTGCGATCTCTTGATCTTCAAAGCAAAATCAAAAGATCGCAGCCTCGTTGCACTCGTCAGCTCCTACAGGAATTGGTGGCGGTATTTGAGTTATTGATCCGCCGTCTGCATCCCCGCTCGTGTCGATCTGCCCAGTGCATGAGCAAAAAACCGTCCGGCCTCGGAGATCAGGTTGCGGTGAATATCCTCGCGATCCACCCCGTCGGCATCGGTGCACAACGCCGGCATGGCGCGGATCTGCTCTTCGGTGCACGGCGCCATGAACACGAAGTGCCCTGCCCCGGCCAGCAGTTTGAAGTCCGGCGCGGTGGGCAGTTTGCGCGCCAGGGCCGCAGCGTTTTTATCGAAGGCCACCAGTTTGTCGCCGTCGCCGCTGTAGAGCAGCACCGGTACGTGCACATCGGCGAGGGTGTGGCGGCCGAACTTCAGGCTCAGCGGCGCCATCAGCAATAACGCGTGAACCCGTGGATCGGCCACTGGCTGCAAGTCATCGCGATCAACAATCAGCTCACCCTGGGTGTTGCAGGCGTCGTGATCGTCCGGGCGTTCCTGACAATAGCGGCGCAGACGATCCAGATCCGGTTGCGCCCCGGAAAGAATCAGCGCGGTCTCGCCACCGGCCGAATAACCGATCACACCGACCTGGTCAGCATTGACGAACGGGGCCAGCATGTTGTCGGCGAGGGTGGCGGTGATCGCTTGGGAAATCTGGATTGGCCTCCCGTAGAGATTACTCAACGTGCCAAGTCGGCTGTGGTCGCGCCAGTTGTCGCCGGGATGAATCACCGCCACCACGACAAACCCTTTGCGCGCCAGTGAAGTGGCCAAGTCATGCAGGGCCAGCGGCGTACCGGTGTTGCCGTGGGACAGCATCAACATCGGAAAGCGGCCGATCGCGACTTTGGTGTCTTCTCCAGCCTCGACCGAATAGCCCTCAAGCAAGCTCATGTGCTCACGGTCACTGGACGGGTAAAAAGCGATGGCGCGCATCGGTTGCAGATCGAGCGGGTCGAGAAAGGTCATCTCGTGATAACCGACGCTCCAGACAGGGTGCCGCCCCGGTGCGGCCTGCACTGAATTCAGGCTGGCCAGCAGGCAAATCAGCAACAGTGCACAAAGATGCCTCATGAATGCCCTACCCTGTTGGACCACATCGTCGGATGTGCTGAAACTGCATAACCCGGGCCAGATTATGTAACAGCCAGAAACAAAAAACTCCGTATTCGGCCCTTGCGGAACCAGAATACAGAGTTTTTGGGGGATTACCTGAACATCAGCTGTTCTTTACGCAAGCCTTACGCCGCGGCGAACAGTTGCTCGCTGATCTTCGCTTGCGCAGCGCTCATGGCGTTGTTGCGCACTTCTTCGCCATAGGCCAGACCTTCAGCGCGGACGATTTCGATATCGGTGATGCCGAGGAAGCCCAGTACCAGCTTCAGATATTCTTCGTGAGCGATGCCGCTGGCCTGACCGGCGTGGATGCCACCGGAAGTCGACACGATCACCACTTTCTTGCCACCGCACAGGCCTTCAGGGCCGGCTTCGGTGTAGCGGAACGTCTGGCCGGCGACGGCAACGCGGTCGATCCACGCTTTCAGTTGGGTTGGAACGGTGAAGTTGTACATCGGCGCGGCAATGACTACGGCGTCGGCCGCGATGAATTCGGCCAGGGTCGAAGCGCTCAGCTCGGCTTCGTGCTGTTGCGCAGCGTCGCGCAGTTCGGCGGTGGTGCCGGCGGCAACCAGCGTGGTCGACGAGAAGTGGCTGATCGCATCGGCGGCCAGGTCGCGGTAGGTGACTACGGCGCTCGGCTCGGCAGCTTGCCAGGCGTCGACGACTTGACGGCTCAACTGACGGGAAGCCGAGTTGTCGCCGAGAATGCTCGAATCGATGTGCAACAGTTTCATGTGGGTTCTCCTGAAAGAATCGCCGGCGGCGACGGAATGGAGACAATCCTACGCAACAAACCAATAGCTGATTAGTCGCCGACAATGCGATAGTTCGTCCCATTGATAGAACGACTGGAAACACGTATGCAGGACCTTAACGATCTCTACTATTTCGCCAAAGTGGTCGAAGCCGGCGGATTCGCCGCCGCCGGGCGCCTGCTCGGTATTCCCAAGTCACGGCTTTCAAGAAGAATTGCCGAACTGGAAGAGCGCCTTGGCGCACGTCTGCTGCAACGCACCACCCGCCAACTGAATCTCACTGCCGTGGGTGAACGCTATTTGCGCCACTGTCAGGCGATGTTGCTGGAAGCGGAAATGGCTGACGAAGCGGTAGCGAGCATGTCCAGCGAACCGCGCGGGCGCTTGCGGGTGTCGTGCCCGACCGGGCTTGCCCATGAAATGCTACCGACGGTGATCAGCGACTTTCTCGGCAAGTTTCCGCAGGTGCAGCTGGAGGTCGTGCTGCTCAATCGCCGGGTCGATCTGGTCACCGAAGGCATCGATGTCGCTTTGCGTGTGCGCGATCACGGTGATGAAGACCCGTTGCTGGTCACCCGCCGCTTGCGTCAGGCCCAGGCGGTGGTGATCGCCAGCCCGGCGTTCATGCAAGGCAAGACCATCAATCATCCGCAGGACCTGAAAACCCTGCCAGTGCTCGGCGCGCTGGAAGCCGATCGCATGGTGCATGTGCGCCTGCTCGATCAACAAGGCAAGAGCGTCGATCTGAGTATGGAAGCGCGGCTGGGCATTGATGACTTCGTGGTGCGCAAGGCCTGCGTCCTGGCCGGTCAGGGCTTTACCGTGCTGCCGATGATGTTCTGCGAAACCGAATTGCGTAACGGCACACTGGTGCAAGTGCTGCCGGAATGGTCATTGCCTGGCGGCTGGCTGCAAGCGGTGTACCCGCATCGGCGCGGGGTAATGCCAGCGGTGCGCGCATGGATCGATCACTTGGTCGAATCGTTCAATGCCTGCGGGGATAGATTTCTATGAAACAGGGAAGAATGAGCGAAGCCGAGATCGCCGAATTTTGTCTGGCCCTGCCCGGCGCGCGGGAAGATTACAAATGGGGCGGCGTGCGGGTGTTCTCGATTGCCGGCAACAAGATGTTTGCCTTGCAGGGATTACGTGGGGATTCGCTGGCGTTCAAGGTCGACAAGGACCTGTTTCTCGGCCATTGCGACCGCCCCGGCATTCATCCGGCGCCGTACCTGGCGCGGGCGCAGTGGATCATCATGCACCCGCCCTACCCGCTGGGTGCCGAGGAATTGCGGGCTTTGTTGCAGCGATCCCATCAACTGGTAGTGAGCAAGTTGCCCAAGAAGACTCAAATCGGCCTGTTGCTGTAAACCCGGCCCGTGTAGGAGCTGCCGAAGGCTGCGATCTTTTGATTGTGCTTTGATCGTTCCCACGCGCAGCAAAGGAATGCAGCCCGGGACGCTCTGCGTCCCAAAAGATCGCAGCCTTCGGCAGCTCCAGGGGTAAGTGTGTTCTTTAGATCAAAGACAACAGGTTGGAACCGAGAAAAATCTGGTCAATCCAGAACACCTGATGCAACAACACGATCGCCCAGAACAGAATCTGAAACGACACCTTGCGCGTCTTGTGCCGAAACACCTGTTGCGCAATCAACGCTCCCGGCCAGCCACCCGCCAGTTCAACCGCATGCAGGATGTTTTCCGGCGTGCGCCAGGCGTCGGCGCGGGCTTTGCGTTTGTCGGCCCAGTACAGAAAGAACGCCAGCACACTCACAATCCCGTACGCCGCCAACGGCACCCGCGAGATGCCGCTGAGCCACATCGACAGCGAGCCGAACAGCGGCAGCGCGCAGACGATCAGCAACACAACAAGCTTCAATTTCAGATGCTGAACGCGCCCGCCTGAAGGTCGCCCCTCAGGGCGGCGCGTGCGGGAATCGTTCATGCCTTGGCCGCCGACCAGTCCACCCAGCCGAACTGCCAGGTCGCCAGAATGAACAGGCCGAAGGCAATCCGGTACCAGGCAAAGGCTGCGTAGCTGTGGCTGCCAATGAACTTGAGCAGGCCGCGCACAGCAATCATGGCGAAGATGAACGCCGTGACAAAACCAATGGCGAATACCGGGAAATCCGCCGGCACGAACAGGTCGCGATATTTGTAGCCCGAATACACTGCCGCACCGACCATGGTTGGCATGGCGAGGAAGAAAGAAAACTCGGTGGCCGTCTTACGCGACAGACCGAACAGCAAGCCGCCAATAATCGTCGAGCCAGAACGCGAGGTGCCGGGAATCATCGCCAGGCATTGCGCGAAGCCGATTTTCAACGCGTCGGTCCAGCGAATCTCGTCGACGGTTTCGGCATGCACTTCATGCTGGCGCTGTTCGGCCCACAGCATGATGATGCCGCCGATGACCAGCGCTGCCGCCACGGTGATCGGGTTGAACAGGTATTCGTGGATCAGATCGGCAAAAATTACGCCGAGCACCACCGCCGGTAGGAAAGCGATCAGCAGGTTGGCGGTGAAACGCCGTGCGTTCGGCTGGGTCGGCAGGCCGATCACCACGTCGAGAATCTTGCGGCGAAATTCCCAGACCACCGCGAGGATCGCGCCGAGCTGGATGATGATGTTGAACGCCATGGCCCGTTCGCCGCCGAAGTTCAGCAAGTCGGCGACGATGATCTGGTGTCCGGTACTCGAAATGGGCAAAAACTCCGTCAGCCCTTCTACAACTCCTAGAATCAGTGCCTGCAAGGCGGTCCAAAGATCCATCAATCCCCCAGAGAGCGATGCGCGCGGGCATGCCCCGATAGTATTTTTTCGTTCACTGCGTCCAGCGTAGCCGGTAAAAGCTGTAGCGATTGCGCGCGCACAGGATCCACACGAAACGGTAAAAATTCCGTGAAATATCAAAACCGGATTCAGGTTTTCGCGCGCGGGGCCGAAATCCTAACAGACAAGCCTTAATAGCGCTCCCCGCGTTAGGCGGCTCAAGTCGCGCAATCGCGAGCCCACAGCGGTGGCTGGATGCTGGCGATCGTTTATTACAAGAACAAGAATCCGGAGTGACAGCGTTATGAACAGCTTGCGCAGTGTGTCGATCAGCCGACGCTTGTGGCTCATCTTGATCGTGGCGGTGGTCATGTTGCTGACCTTGGGCGTGCTGATGCTCAAGCAGATCCATGACGACCTCTACCACGCCAAGGCGCAGAAAACCCAGCATGTGGTGCAGACCGCCAGTGGCCTGCTCACCTATTACCAAGGGCTGGAGACCGCCGGCACCCTGACCAGAGATGCCGCGCAAAAGCAGGCGCTGACCGCGATCCGTGGCCTGCGCTATGACCAGAGCGACTACTTCTGGATCAACGACCTCACGCCCGTGATGGTCATGCACCCGACCAATCCCAAGCTCGAAGGCCAGAATCTTTCGGCGATCCGCGACCCGGACGGCTTTGCGGTGTTCAACGAGATGGTCGCCATCGCCAAGGCCAAAGGCGCGGGCATGGTCAATTATCGCTGGCCGAAACCGGGGGCGACTGATCCCGTTGCCAAGACCTCTTATGTGAAGCTGTTTGAGCCGTGGGGCTGGGTAATTGGTTCCGGCGTTTACGTCGACGATGTGCAGGCAGAATTCCAAGGACAAATGATCAAGGCGTCAGCGATCGGCCTGGCGATTGCGCTGATCATGGCGCTGCTGGTGATCCTGATCGCACGCAGCATTGTCCGTCCGTTGCAGGAAACCGTGAATGCCATGGCCAACATCGCCAGCGGCGAAAGCGACCTGACCCGCAGCCTTGATACCCACGGCAAGGATGAGGTCACCGAACTGGCCCATCATTTCAATGCGTTCACGGCCAAGCTGCGTCGGGTGATCGGTGATCTGCAGGTGTCGGCCAGCGCACTGGGCCAGTCTTCCAGCGAGCTGGGTAACGATGCCTCGCAGGCGCAGCAGCGCAGCCAGCAGCAGTCGCAGCAGATGGAACTGGTGGCCACAGCGATCAACGAAGTCACCTACGGCGTGCAGGACGTGGCGAAAAACGCCGAACACGCCGCCGCAGAAATGCGTGATGCCGAAGCGCAGGCGCAACAGGGGCAGATCAACATTGACGGCAGCCTGCAACAGATCGACAAGCTCTCCGGCACGATCGATCAGGCGGTGGAAGTGATCCGCACCCTGGCGGCGGAGAGCACGCAGATTGGCAGCGTGCTGGAAGTGATTCGCTCGATTGCCGAGCAGACCAACCTGCTGGCCTTGAACGCGGCGATTGAAGCGGCGCGCGCGGGAGAACAGGGTCGCGGGTTTGCCGTGGTGGCCGATGAGGTGCGCTTGCTGGCCCAGCGTACGCAGAAATCGACGGCGGAGATTCAGTCGATGATCGAGCGTTTGCAGAATCACTCGGAGGCTGCGGTGAAGGTGATCGGCGACAGCAGCAAGGCCTCGCAATTGACCATCGAACAGGCGGGACTGGCCGGGGCGAGCCTTAATGCAATTGGCCAGGCGTTGCGTAATCTCAACGGCCTGAATGCGTCGATTGCCAGC
The DNA here is from genome assembly GCF_040310465.1 of Pseudomonas sp. H26/SER47-MNA-CIBAN-0231. NCBI lineage: Bacteria > Pseudomonadati > Pseudomonadota > Gammaproteobacteria > Pseudomonadales > Pseudomonadaceae > Pseudomonas > Pseudomonas sp. H26/SER47-MNA-CIBAN-0231. The sequence continues at coordinate 148,927 of NZ_JBEOPW010000008.1, forward strand.
GCTACCTTGCAACAGGCGCAGGTGGTTGAGGACATCAACCAGAACGTGACCCAGGCGGCCGGGCTTTCCCATAGCACCGCGTTGGCGGCTGAGCAGTCGAGCGCGGCCAGCCTGCGGCTTGGGCAACTGAGCGAACAGCTCAACGGGTTGCTGCGCCAGTTCCGGGTCTGACCGGTCACCGAGGTGAGCCCACCCCTCACCCCAGCCCTCTCCCCGAGGAGAGGGAGCACATCATTGCGCTTTTCATGATCTGCGTTCGACGCGATATTCCAGGTCAGCGTACCTCGACCAAACAACGCGGTCAGTTCCCTCTCCCTCCGGGAGAGGGTTAGGGTGAGGGGCTTTTGATCGCAGATCACTGCGCTTTTCATGATCTGCGTTCGACGCGATATTCCAGGTCGGCGTACCACGACCAAACAACGCGATCAGTTCCCTCTCCCTCTGGGAGAGGGTTAGGGTGAGGGGCTTTTGACCTGACTAATGCAGTACAATCCGCCCCCTTCTCAACTCCCCCAAGGATCCGCCATGTCCGGGCTTGAACTGTTTGCCGCTGCCCTCGGTGTCATCGCCGTGTGGCTGACGGTCAAGCAGAATCCGTGGTGCTGGCCGATCGGGCTGGTCATGGTGTTGCTCTACAGCTGGATCTTCTTTGAGGTGAAGCTGTATTCGGACATGTTGCTGCAAGTGATCTATGCCGCGCTGCAAATCTACGGCTGGTGGCAATGGACCCGCGCCGGGACGCTGCATGACGGTCGCCAGGTTACCCGCCTCGATGCACGCTCGATTCTGCTAGGCCTCAGCGTCGGGGCGATCGGCAGCCTGTCGCTGGGCGCGGCGATGGCGCACTGGACCGACGCCGCACAGCCGTGGCTCGATGCCGCGCTCACCGGTTTCAGTCTGGTGGCGCAACTGTGGATGGCGCAAAAACGCCTGCAATGCTGGGCGTTGTGGTTCGTCCTCGATGTGATCTTTGTCGGCCTGTTCATCTATAAAGGCCTCTATCTGACTGCTGGCCTGTATGCGCTGTTTACCTTGCTCGCGGTGCAAGGCTGGCGGGAATGGCGTGCCGATCCGGCGTTGCGCACATGAAAGTCGTTGTTCTCACCGGCCCGGAATCCACCGGCAAGAGTTGGCTGGCGGCAGGCCTTGAGCAGCGTTTCGGCGGCGTGCGCGTTGATGAATATGTTCGGCGGTTCATCGAAAACAACCCGCGCGACACTTGCCTCGCGGATATCCCTGATATCGCCAGGGGCCAGTTGCAATGGGAAGATCAGGCGCGCGCGAAACAACCCGAACTGCTGATTCTCGACACCCATCTGCTCAGCAACATCCTCTGGAGCCAGACCCTGTTCGGCGATTGCCCGAACTGGCTGGAAAAAGAACTGCTCACGCGCCATTACGACCTGCACCTGCTGCTGTCGCCGCAACAAGTCGACTGGGCCGAAGACGGCCAGCGCTGCCAACCGGATCTTGCGGATCGCATGGCCTTTTTCGAAGCCACCCGCGCCTGGTTGATTGAGCATCAACAGCCATTGCAAGTTATCGAGGGCAATTGGGCCGAGCGGCATGCCCAGGCCTTTGCCGCGGTCGAGCTTTTGCTGTCCAGCTGAGCCGCCTTGGGACGAAACTGTCCGTTTTTGAAACACTCCTCACCGCGCAAAGCCCCCGTCCAAACGCTGTTCATCACTCCGTCACGTCACCTGTTACGCCGATGAAACACATCGGCGCAAACCCTTGTTCCAGAGCTTTCCAACGTCAAGCATCGTTCAAGCGCCCCTGCATGTGTCTCAGCGCTGAAACAGTGCCCGCACTGAGCAATTCTCAAAAACACCTAACCCATTGAAATAACGCGACAATTCAAAACCGGCACAGCTTTCGCTCTCTTCTTCACAACGCTGAATAACCCAGCCCACTGAAGAAGGAATTGCAGCCGTGGGGAATTTCAATAAAAGCCTGACCTGCCTCCTGCTGATCGGATCAGCCGCCAGCGCATTGATCAGTGCCAGCGCCCAGGCCGAAGGCAATGGAGTGATCGTCCTCAACCGCGACGTTCAACCCATCGCGATCGGTCGCAATGGCGGCAAAGACCCCTATCCGACCACGGTCAACGCCAACCCTTCGGCGCGGATCAACCAGACCCTCAGCAGTACCGAACTCACTGACGGTGATTTCGCCAGTGTCGCCAGCGGCTCATCGATTCGCGGCAACATGACCACGCCCAGCTCCAACCTGCCCGGCATGAACACCCTGACCAACCAGAACGGCCTGCCCGGTATGCGCACTGGCAGCGGCGGTGGTTCTGGCGCCTCGATCTCCAACACGGTCAACCGGGCGATGAGCACCGGCCTGGCGCCTCTGACTCGCATGGCCGGAGGCCAATGACATGAATCGCACCCTGCTGCTTCTCGCCCTGCTCGGCTGCACCAGCGCCATGGCCGATTCGGCTTCAGTGAACAAGGCCAATATTCAGGATTCCGGCGCGCAGTATCGCGGCAACTTCAACGTCAACCAGGCCGCCGGTGACCAGATGCAACAAGCCAACACCAAGGCGATTGCCATCGGCACCGAAGCCCATGCCACCACCAACGTCAGGCAGACCATCGACACGCCCGCCAGCCGCGCCATCGACGCGAGCGCCAACATTGGCGGCAACTCTTTCAGCAATGGCAACGGCATCCTCGGTGTGAACCAGGGCGCCGGTGCCAACAATCAAATGGCCAACGTTACGCGCGTCAGCATCAGTGCCGGCCCGCAGAGCGTTGACGACAGCGCCCTTTCACAACAGAACGTGGCGTTTTTACCGAGCTCAGGAGCAACTGGTACCTCAATCGGCAGTCGCCAGGTCACGACAAGTGATCAGGCCTTCACCGGCAGCCGAGGGGTAATCCAGGTGAACCAGAGTGCCGGGGTGGGGAACCGAATGGCTAACACCCTGAGCATCCGGGTCGCAGACTGACCCAAACAAAAAGCAGTGCAATTAGAAAAGTCCCAACACTTAACCAACTAATAAGCACGACGGAGAAACAACCATGAAACCTACAATGGCTCTCAAACCACTGGTTTTCGCACTCGCAGCAGTGATGGCAATGGCAGCACAGGCTGGCGGCCGTGGTGACAATGATCATGGTAACGGGCACGGCAATGGACATGGCAACGGTCACGGCCAGCCACAAGGTCCGAATCTTGAACAACTGCTGCAAATCACCGCAGGCGCCGGCGCCGCTGTACTCGACGCACAAAACAGCGACGGCAACGTGGTAAAAAACCAGGGCACCCTGAACAACGCCAATGCCAGCGACTCGCTCAACGGCTCCAACGGCAACATGGGCGCCAACGTCGCCGCCGGCGACGGCAACCAGCAGGACAACGCTGCTGCGCTGGCCACCGCTGACGAAAGCTTCATCTTCGGCAATGCTGTTGCCGCTTCGAGCGCGACTCAGGTGAACAACAACAACTACGTGAAAAACTCGTCCACCTTCAACAACGCCACGCTCAGCAATGCAGGCAACAATGGTTCCGGCAACATCGGCATCAACGTGAGCTCGGGCAACTTCAACCAACAGAAAAACAACCTCGCCATCGCCGTTTCCGGTGGTCGTGTAGCGCAGGCCGCTGCCTCTGCCAACCAGTCCTCGACTGGCCTGGTCGTGGAAAACAAAGGCGTGCAGGCTTACAAAACCGACACCCTCACCGGTACTTATGCAGCCGCTGGCGTGTTCAAAGCCAAAGGCACTGCGACCATCGAAGACGACAACGACCATGGCGGTTGGGGCAACCGTGGCGGCGGCCACGGCGGCAACGATGATCAGAAAGCCAAGTTCGAAGCCGTGGGCAGTTTTGGCCTCGCTGGCGTCACCACCCAACAAGTGTTGACCAAAGATGGCTGGAAAACTCCAGTCGTCAACAACGCCAACATGACCAACTCGATGAACAACTTCTCCGGCAACGGCGGAGCCAACGTCTCGGCGGGTGTAGGCAACCAACAAAGCAACTCGCTGTCCATCGCCGCAGGTTGCAAAGCCTGCATGTAATCGCGATCGAAACGAAAGCCCCGGCAACGGGGCTTTTTTCCCAGGTTCCACAAGGCGTATTCGATTATGCGGACTCCTGCCCTCCTCGCTCTGCTTTGTCTGTGCGGCCTGACTCAGGCGGCTCAGATGCCGGTCGCTGCCCTGCCGGGTGGCGTGCTGGTCTACAAGGACGTGCAAAGCATTCGTGAGCGCAAGTTTGCCGACATCGTCGAACAGAAAACCGATTTCAGCTGCGGCGCTGCTGCACTGGCAACGGTCCTGCGCCAGGCTTATTGGCTCGACGTCGATGAGGAGCACATCATCAAAGGCATGCTGGTCAACGCTGACCAGGACCTGGTGCGAACCCAGGGTTTCTCCATGCTCGACATGAAGCGCTACGTAGAAAGCATCGGCATGCGCGCCCGTGGCTACCGGATCCCGCCCGAGAAACTCGAAGCGGTGACGATTCCGGTGGTGGTTCTGATGGACATTCGTGGCTACAAGCATTTTGTCGTCTTGCAGCGCTCGGACAAGGATTGGGTCTACATCGGTGACCCGGTTCTCGGCCACAAGCGCTACAAGCACGACGACTTTGTCAAAGGTTGGAACGGCATTGTCTTTGCCATCGTCGGCCCCGGTTACGACAAGGCCAATGCCTTGCGCAGCCCTCCCGTGCCGCTGACGGCGAAGAACTCGCTGGACAGTTTCAACCCGGTCAAAGATGCGGAATTGATGGATTTCGGGTTCATTCAGAGCGACTTCTTTTAATCGCCGAGTTAGAGAATGGGACTGGATGTCCCGGGAGCAGCAGATGAAAAGCTCATACTGGCTGGCCGCCGCCTGCCTGGCAGCGAGTGCGTCAGGTTTAGCCCATGCCGGATTCAAACCCATCGAAATCAAGGACCAGGAGCTCGCCGAGCTGCGCGGTCGTTACGTCATGCCGGGGCGGATCATCAGCTTCGGCATTGTCATGAGCAGCACCTGGCGCAACGCCAGCGGCGACTTGATCGGGGCCGCGACCTCGATGCAGATCCAGGCTGCAACCGTCAAACCGGAATTCTATGTCTCGACCATCAAGGAGTCGGGCAACGGCAGCACCCCCACCTTGGGCACCGGCACTGTCATCGGCGGCGCCGGCCTCAACAGTAGCCAGGGCGTTACGCAGAGTGTGCGCGCGGCGGGCGATGGCAATACCGCCAACAACAACGTCGCGATCAACGTCAGCGAAGCCAGTCAGGCCCCGGCACTGGTGCCGTCGCAGGGCCAGGCCCTCATCGCCGGGCAGACCATCAGCGGCAGCAACGGCGCCGGCAGTGTCGCGGTTTCGGCCAATGGCGGTGGCGTGCAAATGGCCATTCAGGCCAGCGGCAATCAAGGCACAGCACTGCAACAAGTCGCCCAGGGCGGGCTGCTGCAGAACACCCGTTTGCTGGGCAGCGCCAACGTGGTCAACAACCTTACGCAACTCAACGTCGTACTGAACAATAACGGCAGAAGCGCCGGTGCACTGGATTGCAACCTGACCCAACTCGGGGCCCTACGCAATATCGGATATTGAACTACGCTGAGTCTCGATCATTGGGCTTAAAGGGACGGCTTATTCATGTATCGATCAGTATCACTGCGTGCCGCAGTGTGTTTGAGTACCCTTCTCCCGGCGGCAATGCTGCAAGCAGCACCCGACGCCGATGTAGAAGCCCTGAAACGGGAACTTCTGGAACTGAGACAACGATACGAACAACAACAACAAGCGCTGGCGGTACTTGAACAACGGGTCCGCCAAGTAGAAGAAACACCCGCGGCCCCACCGCCAAAACGGCTGGCCAAATCGCCGTCCGACATGAAAGGCAATCGCGTCGCCGCCGGAGCCGCCACAGGCACCGGCGCGGCCGCTGCATCGGGAGGCGCCGCCGGGGGCAGTGGCGCTTCCTACGGTCAATCGCTGGCCGATGATTCACAACCGGCGCAGAGCGTTTCCAACCTGTATGACGAAGCCAGTGGTTTCTTTGGCGGCGGCAAGTTCAGCGTGGAAACCGGCCTGACCTATTCGCGCTACGACACCCGCCAGTTGATCCTCAACGGTTTCCTTGCGCTGGATTCGATCTTCCTGGGCAACATCAACCTCGACCGGATCAAGGCCGACACCTGGACCCTGGACCTCACCGGCCGCTACAACTTCGATAACCGCTGGCAGTTCGACCTGAACGTGCCGGTGATCTATCGCGAGTCGACGTATCAATCCGGCGGCGGCAACGAGGGCGCGGCTGGCGTAACAACCGAAGAAACCGTGACCAAGGATCCAACCATCGGCGACGTCAACTTCGGTATCGCCTACAAGTTCCTCGACGAGTCGGTCAACACCCCGGACGCCGTCGTCACCTTGCGCGTCAAGGCGCCGACCGGCAAAGACCCGTTCGGCATCAAACTGCGCCAGACCGACGCCAACTCCAACCTGTTCGTCCCCGACACCCTGCCCACCGGCAACGGCGTCTGGTCGATCACACCGGGTATCTCGCTGGTCAAGACGTTCGACCCGGCGGTGCTGTTCGGCAGCCTCTCCTACACCCACAACCTCGAGGAGTCGTTTGACGACATCAGCTCTACGGTCAATCAGAAAAACCCGGGCAAGGTTAAGATTGGCGACAGCTTCCAGATCGGCGCCGGCATCGCCTTCGCGCTTAACGAGAAGATGAGTATGTCGTTCTCGGTCTCCGACCTGGTGCAACGCAAGAGCAAGCTGAAACAGGACGGCGGCGATTGGGAATCGGTGGTTTCCAGTGACGCGAACGCTGGTTACTTCAACGTCGGCATGACGATTGCGGCGACCGACAACCTGACGATCGTGCCGAACTTGTCGATTGGTATGACGGATGATGCGCCGGACTTTTCGTTCAGCCTGAAATTCCCGTATTACTTCTAAAAGCAAAAGATCGCAGCCTTTGGCAGTGCCTACATTGTTCCATGTAGGCGCTACCGAAGGCTGCGATCCTTTGATCTTCAGCTAATTAACGAATCTGATGTTTATGCAACAACCGATAAAAAGTAGGCCGCGAAACCCCTAAAACTTTCGCGGCCACACTCAAATTATCACTGTGCCGATTCAACACATCACACAACGCCTGCCGTTCCGCCCTGGTCTTGTAATCCTCCAGCGTGCCCATCGGCGTTGCGACAGAGTGCTGACTGATCAACCCCAAATCCCGCGCCTCGATCTGCCGTCCCTCCGCCAGCACCAGCCCCCGCCGTACCCGGTTCGCCAGCTCGCGCACGTTACCCGGCCAGTCATGCTTGCCCATGGCAATCAATGCATCTTCGCTGAAGCTGCGTGGCCGGCGCCCGGTTTCGTGGCTGTAGAAGTGCGAAAAATGGTTGGCCAGCATCGACAGATCGCCATGGCGCTCGCGTAGCGGTGCGGTGACCACTTGCAGGACGTTTAGCCGGTAATACAGGTCTTCACGAAAGCGCTTCTTCTCGATTGCTGCTTCCAGGTCAACGTGGGTTGCTGCCAGCACGCGCACATCCACCGGTATCGGCTGACTGCCGCCAACCCGCTCGATGTGCTTCTCCTGGAGAAAGCGCAGCAGATTGGCCTGCAATTCCAGCGGCAGGTCGCCGATTTCATCGAGGAACAACGTGCCGCCATTGGCCGCTTCGATGCGTCCGACCTTGCGCTGGTGTGCGCCGGTGAACGCGCCTTTCTCGTGGCCGAACAATTCTGACTGGATCAAATGCTCTGGGATCGCCCCGCAGTTGATCGCTACAAACGGTTTGTTGTGACGCTGGGATTGTCGATGCAGGGTGCGCGCGACCAGCTCTTTGCCGGTGCCACTTTCGCCGCGAATCAGCACGGGCGATTCGGTCGGGGCGAGTTTGCTCAGCAGTTTGCGCAGTTCGCGGATCGGTTTGCTGTCGCCGAGCAGTTCGTGCTCCGGTTGATCGACATGAATCGTGCCCTGCCCGCGCAGGCGCGCCATGCCGAAGGCGCGGCCGAGGGTGACCTGTACGCGGGAGACATCGAAGGGCAAGGTGTGGAAGTCGAAGAACCATTCACAAACGAAATCGCCGACGTTCTGTAAGCGCAGGACTTCCTGATTGAGCACGGCAATCCATTCGGTGCCGCTGCGGCTGATCAGTTCTTTGACCGCTTCTGGACGTTCCAGGTGGTAAGGCTGCAAGCGCAGCAGGCCGACGTCACAGGCGCGGGATGCGGCGTTTTCCAGATTACAACTGTCGACATCCCAGCCTATGGCGCGCAATCCGGGCAACAGGCGATAGCAGTCGTCACACGGATCGACCACCAGTAAACGTCTCGACGCAGGCGCTTCGCTCATGACTGTTCCTTGGCGCCAAATTTGATAAATGATCGTAAAAACAGTCATTTGGCAGACCCGGTTGTAACACTAGCAAGATTTTGACGGCGGCTTGTACCGATTGCTTATAGGGCAGGTATTAAAAGAGTTATAAGAAAGTTGGTTGTTAGTTAGCTATCGACTATTTGCGGTGAGTCAAAGAGCGGCCCCTCAACCTAGCCCCTCTCCCAAGGGAGAGGGAACTGACCGAGGTGTTTACGCGAGGTACGCCGATCCGAAAGACCAAGCCGAACTCGAGTTTGAAAAGCCCACAAATCGGCTCCCTCTCCTCGGGGAGAGGGCTGGGGTGAGGGGTGAATTCAGCGCGGTGTTGGGACGGGTGCAGGATTAACGAAACGAACTTACGTTATGTAAAGAACCTGAAATTTCTTTGTTGCAAGTGTGACCCGCCCCCCGGTTGCGTGCATCAGTACAAGTAACCCGCCGCACGGTAAGCCCAACCGACGGCACATCACTTGATTGGGCGCCAATAGAGAGAAGACCCCATGACTGCCCCGCTGCGTATCAACGAAGCACTTTTGATTGCCAACCACGCGTTCAAGCCTTTCCAGTGCGTGGCCTGGGCGCCACAAGACGGCAATGGCGAACTGAGCCTGACCGTCGTCGACCGCACCAACTCCCACATCGGTCGCAAACAGATCCCGAGCAGCGCCTACTCTGACCCGGCGCAACTCGAACAACTGCTGCAGCAGGCCCGCGCCGAGCTGAGCGAAGACGGCCACAAGTTGCAATCCTGGTCGATGCCACACTGATAACCGAACAAGGGCGGATGACGTTAAAGTCATCCGCCCTTGTTGTGTGCGTAGCCGAACAATTAACGTAGTTGCAGTGCCGTTTCATCCAAAGTACTTGGCTCGCTTGCGAGTGGTTCAACAAGACACTGTTCTGGCACAGTGCGACCGTCCTTCTGTTAGTACACCCAGTTGTACTTATCGCGTTTCGGGGATTGAATGTTTCGCTCGTGCAGTCAGCCGCCCAACCACTGGGTATCGGCTCAGGCACAAGGAGACGCGTGCATGTCCACCCTGAGCCCTTATGCGCTGCCTACTGCATGGACCGCCCCCGGTTCGCTCGACCCGGCATTCGCCATTGGCGGTGTTGCGCAGGTGTACTTTGCCGGCAGTTTGTCCAGCCAGACTCAACATGTCACGCTCGATGCACAGGGTCGGATTCTGGTCGCGGCCAAGGTCGGTACATCCAAGGGAAGCCGTTTTGGCCTGGCGCGGCTGCTGGCCGATGGGTCGGCGGATTTGTCGTTCGGCATTCAGGGCAGCGTGATCGGCAGCTTTGTCGAGGGTTTCGAAGCCAAGGCCGGCAAGGTTCAGGTGTTAGCCGACGGCAAGATTCTGCTGGCCGGCCTGCATTATGAAGATACCCGACGCACCCTGCCCGCCCTCGCCCTGTTCGATGCCAACGGCCAGCCAGACCGATTCTTCGGCGATGACGGTTTCCAGGTGGTGCGGCTGCCCGGCGAGCTGTCCATGGGCACCCGCGACAACTGGTTGCCGCCGGGCGTGCCGGGCGTCGAAGCCTGTGACTTTGTGGTGCAGGAAGACGGCCGTATTCTGCTGATCGCCAACCATCATTTCAGCCTTGCCGACCACGCCGGCATATTGATCCGCCTGCAACCCGATGGATTTCTCGACGAATCATTCAACGGACGCGGATTTGTAGTGGTCCGCCACCTGCTGCTCAATACTTGGCTGAGTACGCTGCTGTTGAAGAAGGATGGGCGCGTCGTGGTCGCAGGCTCCATCGACTTTCCTCAGCAAGGCCTGCTGGCGGTGTACCGGCCCGATGGCAGCCTGGATGAGCGCTTCGCCGTCGATGGCTTCATGGCCTTCAAGGCCCACGGCAATAGCGCTCAGGTCAGCCAGATCATTGAATCCGACGACAGGCTTTATTGCTTCGGCAGCAGCCGCGATCCAATCCGCTGTTTGACGTTTGTCCTGCACGCCAACGGTCGACCGGATCTGCACTGTCATCATGGCCAACCACAGGTGGTGGACATCGGTCCCAGCGGATGCCAATGGAACGCCGCCCGGTTGATGAGCGATGGCCGCATCGTTGCCGTGGGCGCGACCATCGGCGGGGTTGAAGCCGACTTCATGGTCGCCCGTTATCAAGCTGACGGCAGTCTCGATCCAGCGTTCGGCCAGGGCCACGGTTGGTTGCGCACGCGACTGGGGCGAAGTCTCGATACAGCCAATTCTCTGGCCGTACAAACTGACGGCGCAATTGTGGTTGGTGGCTATTCGCTGGATGGCAACTACCGGGCAATGGTTGCGCGTTATCTGAACCCATAGAGCATTCAACAGGATCGAGATTATCGGCGACTTGATCTTCCTTGAAACATCCGGCAACTTTCGCGCTTCTAAATAAAAGGAGCAGCCGATGTCCGGTTCAATCGCCCAGGCGTTCGCGCACAACTTCCTCGGGCAATCGCCACGCTGGTACAAGGCGACCATCGTCGGTTTTCTCATTCTCAACGCCGTGGTGCTATTCACCATCGGCCCGGTCGCCGCAGGCTGGTTGCTGGTGATCGAATTCATCTTCACCCTGGCCATGGCGCTCAAGTGTTATCCGTTGATGCCCGGCGGCCTGCTGTTGATTGAAGCGTTGCTGTTGAAGATGACCACGCCGCAAGCGCTTTACGATGAGTTGCTGCACAACTTTCCGGTGATCCTGCTGCTGATGTTCATGGTTGCCGGCATCTACTTCATGAAAGATCTGCTGCTGTTTCTCTTCTCGCGGCTGCTGTTGGGCGTGCGCTCGAAAGCGATTCTGGCGCTGATGTTCTGCTTCCTGTCGGCATTTCTTTCGGCGTTTCTTGATGCGTTGACCGTGACGGCGGTGATCATCAGTGCGGCTGTCGGCTTCTACTCGGTGTATCACCGGGTCGCGTCGGGCAACGATCCACGTAAGGACAGCGAATTCGGTGACGATGAGCATTTACCGTCGCGACACCATGAGGACCTGAATCAATTCCGCGCTTTCCTGCGCAGCCTGTTGATGCACGGCGCGGTCGGCACAGCGCTCGGTGGCGTCTGCACCTTGGTCGGTGAGCCGCAGAACCTGTTGATCGGCCATGAGATGGGCTGGCATTTCGGCGAGTTCTTCCAGAAAGTTGCCCCGGTGTCGCTGCCGGTACTGGTGGCGGGTCTGGTTACTTGCGTGCTGCTGGAGAAGTTGCGCTGGTTCGGATACGGCACGCTGCTGCCGGACAACGTCCGCGCTGTGTTGGCTGACTACGCTGCCGAGGACAACGCCAAACGCACGCCCCGTCAGACGGCGGCGCTGCTGGTGCAAGGCGCGGCGGCGCTGATTCTGATTGGTTGCCTGGCGTTTCACCTGGCTGAAGTCGGCCTGATCGGTTTGATGGTGATTGTGTTGATCACTGCGTTTACCGGGATCACCGACGAGCATCGCCTGGGCAGCGCGTTCAAGGACGCCATGCCGTTTACCGCGCTGCTGGTGGTGTTTTTTGCCGTGGTGGCGGTCATTCATGATCAGCAACTGTTCGCCCCGCTGATCCAGTGGGTTCTGGCGTTGCCGATGGATCAACAGCCGGGCATGTTGTTCATCGCCAACGGTCTGCTCTCGGCGATCAGCGACAACGTGTTTGTCGCGACCATTTACATCACTGAAGTGAAACAGGCTTTTCTTGCCGGGCACATGACTCGCGAGCACTTCGAAACGTTGGCGATTGCGATCAACACCGGCACCAACCTGCCGAGTGTGGCGACACCGAATGGTCAGGCAGCGTTTCTGTTCCTGCTGACCTCGGCGATCGCGCCGCTGGTACGTTTGTCGTACGGGCGCATGGTATGGATGGCAGTGCCGTATACCGTGGTGATGGGACTGCTGGGCTGGTATGCGGTGAGCTATTGGCTATAACGACTAGCGATGTGTAGGAGCTGCCGAAGGCTGCGATCTTTTGATTGGGACGCAGAGCGTCCCGGGCTGCATTCCCACGCAGAGCGTGGGAACGATCAAACACCGCAAAACCCATGTAGGAGTGGGTCAGTGCGGGAGGATGTATTTCTCGATCGCCAGGACCACGCCGTCTTCAGTGTTTGGCGCTGTAACGACATCAGCCTGGTGCTTCACCGCCTCTTCCGCCTGACCCATGGCAATCGACAAGCCGGCGCATTTGAACATCGCCGGGTCGTTGCCGCCGTCGCCGATGACAGCGGTTTGCTCCAGCGGCACGCCGAGGTATTCGGCAATGGTTGTCAGCGCGGTGCCTTTGTTAGCCTCAAGCGCGGTGACGTCGAGATACACCGGCTGCGAGCGCGACACTTGCGCCATGCCGTTGACCTTGGGCAACAGCTGCGCCTCCAGCTCAATCAGCAACTCAGTGTTGTTGCTGGTGGCAACGATCTTGTCGATGCGCTCCAGATACGGTTCGAAACTCTCGACCACCACCGGCGGATAGCCGAGGCCGCTCTGCTCACGAGGGACCATCGGCCCGTGCGGGTCCTTGAGCAGCCAGTCGCCGCCGCTGAACACCCAGATTTCCACCTCAGGCTGATCGGCAAACAGTGCCAGAGCAATCAGCGCGGTCGTCGCCGGCAGATAATGCGCGGCCAACAGTGTGCCGTCCGGTTTGACGATGGTGCCGCCATTGAACGCCGCTGTCGGCAGATCAACGCCCAGCGCCTCGATCTGCTGCAACATGGCTTTCGGCGGGCGGCCGCTGGCGAGGCTGAACAGCACGCCGGCCTCGCGCAATGAACGCACGGCGTCGATGGTGCGCTGGTTCAGCGTGTGATCAGGCAGCAACAGTGTGCCGTCCATGTCGCTGAGCAGAAAACGTATCGGTTGTTTCGACAAATCACTCATCCCAAGCTGTGCCAGACGCGACCGTCGCGAGTCAGCAGATCTTCGGCGGCTTGCGGGCCATCTTCGCCGGCCGCATACGTCTCGACGCTCGCATCCTGCTGCCAGGCATCAAGGAAAGGCTGCACCGCTCGCCAACCGTTCTCAATGTTGTCGGCACGCTGGAACAGCGTCTGATCGCCGGTCAGGCAGTCGTAGATCAAGGTTTCGTAGCCAGTCGACGGCTGCATCTCGAAGAAATCCTTATACGCAAAACCCAGCTCGATATTAGCCATGTTCAGCGCCGGCCCCGGGCGCTTGGCCAGCAGGTCGAACCACATGCCTTCGTTTGGCTGGATCTGTATACGCAGGTAAGTCGGCTGCAACTCGTCGACTTCGGTGTCGCGGAACTGTGCGTACGGCGCCGGTTTGAAACAGATGACGATCTCGGTGTCGCGCACGCTCATGCGCTTGCCGGTGCGCAGATAGAACGGCACGCCGACCCAGCGCCAGTTGTCGATCATCACCTTGAGCGCCACGTAGGTTTCCGTGGTGCTGTCGGGCGACACGTTGGCTTCTTCGCGATAACCCTTCAACGGCTGGCCATCGCGCTCGCCGGCGCTGTACTGGCCGCGCACCGAGTTGGCCCGGGCTTCTTCCGTCGACCAGGGACGAATCGCCCCGACCACTTTGGCCTTCTCGCCGCGCACCGCGTCAGCGCCGAAAGCAGCCGGCGGTTCCATGGCGACCATGGCCAGCAACTGGAACAGGTGATTGGGCACCATGTCGCGCAGTGCGCCGGTGTGTTCGTAAAAACTGCCACGGGTTTCCACGCCGACGGTTTCCGCCGCAGTGATCTGCACGTGGTCGATGTAATGGTTGTTCCAGAACGCTTCGAACAGGCTGTTGGAGAACCGGCTGACCAGGATGTTCTGCACGGTTTCCTTGCCCAGATAGTGATCGATCCGGTAGATCTGCTTTTCGCTCATGACCTTGAGCAGGCAAGCGTTCAAGGCTTCGGCAGTGTGCAGATCGGAGCCGAACGGCTTCTCGATCACCACCCTTCGGAACGCTTCGGGCGTTTCTTCAAGCAAACCGGCGCTGCCGAGACGGCGCACCACTTCACTGAAGAAACGCGGCGCGGTGGCCAGGTAGAACACCGCATTGCCGGTGCCGCTGTCGGCGATTTTCGCCGCCAGGGCTGAATAAGTGCTGTCGTCGAGGAAATCGCCCTGGACGTAGCTGATGCCTTTGGCGAGCTTGGCCCACAAGGCCGGATCAAGCATCTGATCGCCCTTGCCGACCTTCGCCGCCACTTCGGTACGGATGAAGTCTTCGAGCTTTTGCGCGAAGGCTTCATCGGTAATGGCGTTGTGATCAACGCCGACGATCCGCAGATTCTCGTCGAGCAGGCCGTCGCGACTGAGGTTGTACAGCGCCGGCATGAGCAAGCGCTTGACCAGGTCGCCGTGGGCACCGAACAGGAACAGCGTGGTCGGTGGTGCGGGTTCTGCCTTGGATTTTCTGCGGATCGTACGGGTCATTTCTTGGCAATCTCCACGTGGCCGCCGAAGCCGAAGCGTTGTGCCGACAGGATTTTGTCACCGAAGGTGCCCTGCCCGCGCGAGCGGTAACGGGAGAAAAGCGAATTGGACAGCACCGGTACCGGCACCGCTTGCTCCATGGCCGCCTCGATGGTCCATTGGCCTTCGCCACTGTCGGCGACCGAGCCGGAGAAGCCGTCAAGCTTCGGATCGCTGGCCAGCGCATCGGCAGTCAGGTCCAGCAGCCACGACGAAACCACGCTGCCACGACGCCAGACTTCAGCGATATCAGCCACGTTCAGATCAAATCGCTGATCTTCCGGCAGGCGTTCGCTGGATTTGGTCTTGAGAATGTCGAAGCCCTCGGCGAACGCGGCCATCATGCCGTACTCGATGCCGTTGTGGATCATCTTCACGAAGTGCCCGGCACCGGCGGGACCGGCGTGGATGTAGCCGTGCTCGGCACGGTGGTCATCGGACTTGCGATCCTTGGTGCGCGGGATGTCGCCCATGCCCGGCGCCAGTGCGGCGAACAGCGGATCCAGACGTTTGACCGTCTCGGCGTCGCCGCCAATCATCATGCAATAGCCGCGTTCCAGGCCCCAGACGCCGCCGGAGGTGCCGACGTCGATGTAGTGCAGGCCCTTCTCGTTCAGCGTCTTTGCGCGACGAATGTCGTCCTTGTAGTTGGTATTGCCGCCGTCGATGATGGTATCGCCGGGCTCAAGCAGTTCGCTCAGGGTGTTGATGGTGTCTTCGGTCGGTGCGCCCGCCGGCAGCATGACCCAGACCGCGCGCGGCTTGTCGAGGCCGGCGACCAGCGCTGGCAAGTCGGCGACGCCGGTGGAGCCCTCGGCGACCAGGTTATCGATGAAAGCGGTATTGCGGTCGTAAACAACGGTGGTGTGCCCGTTGAGCATCAGACGTCGCGCAATATTGCCGCCCATGCGGCCCAGTCCAATAATCCCGAGTTGCATGTGCTGATGCTCCTTACTACAAATAAATGTGTGTCATTGGTTATAGCCCAACGCGACTGATGGAGGTTAGTCCAGAGCGTTGCGATGAAGTTTCCGGGCATTGTGCCCGATCCAGAGTGATAACGCCCCGAATCCTGCCGAAGACACACCGACCATGAAAAATAAAAAAGTTCCCTTCCAGGGCAAAAGAAATCAAAATTGGCGCCGATAGTAAGTCAAGCGCCTCAAAACGAGGAGTGACTTACAGTTGATGCACGCCATTTGCGAGGTGAGCAATGGGCACAGTACACACAGCAATGCCGCCACAAACCCTCTACGTTACGATCCGTCGCGATGAATTGCGCCAGTTGAAAGACGAGCGCGACCAGTTGAAGCACGAATTGGCGCAATTGCGCGCATTGACCCAAGGCTCGCAGCCGCAGCCGCGTCCGGTTGTGCAGCGCGCACCCCACGCCTGATCCCCGCCTGCTTCGGGAACGGCCCCCGTCGTTCCCGACACGTTGCACCTCTGACCGCCTGATACTCATCAAATGCGGCGCTTAACAAATCTTTCACAAGCCCTTGGGGATACTCCGCCCCATTCTGGCCGTGCCTGCGCGCACGGCCTCTGTTCGTCGGTGTCATGGAAGCGTTTCCGGCGTGGGTCTGATGATTGAGCTGGAGCGCTGAATGGCATTGTTCAAACGCAGCAAAACGACTGCGGCCGGTTTCGACTGGGCCGGATTCATCTGGCTGTTCGTCTTCTTCTGGTATTTCTCGGGTATTACCCAACTGCTGATCCAGCTGACCGGCACGTCCGGCTTCACCGGATTTCGTCAGGCATTCGTGATGAGCGCGCTGTGGCTGGCGCCGATGCTGCTGTTCCCCAAACAGACTCGCCTGCTCGCGGCGATGATCGGTGTGGTGCTGTGGGCCTGCTCGATGGCCAGCCTCGGTTACTTCTTCATTTATCAGCAGGAATTCTCGCAGAGCGTCATCTTCATCATGTTCGAGTCGAACGTGTCGGAAGCCGGCGAGTACATGACCCAGTATTTCGCCTGGTGGATGATCCCCGCGTTCCTCGCCCATACCGCGTTTGCCTACTTTCTGTGGACGCGCCTGCGTCCGGTGTACATGCCCCGTGGACGCGCAATGGTTGCCGCGACCGCGATCGTGATCGCCGTGGCCGGTTATCCGCTGATCAAACAAACCATGCGCATGGGCAATTTCGCTGAAGGCTTCGAGAAATTCGAAACCCGCATCGAGCCTGCCGTGCCGTGGCAGAT
The DNA here is from genome assembly GCF_040310465.1 of Pseudomonas sp. H26/SER47-MNA-CIBAN-0231. Taxonomy (NCBI): domain Bacteria; kingdom Pseudomonadati; phylum Pseudomonadota; class Gammaproteobacteria; order Pseudomonadales; family Pseudomonadaceae; genus Pseudomonas; species Pseudomonas sp. H26/SER47-MNA-CIBAN-0231. The sequence goes on from NZ_JBEOPW010000008.1 coordinate 165,914, forward strand.
GGCTGTGGCCTATCACCGGTATCTGGAAACGCTGGGGGACATGCAAGGCATGCTCGACAGTGCCAGCAAGATCCCGCCGCTGAAAAACCTCAAGGACGCCTCGGCCGGGCAACCGGCGACTTTGGTGCTGGTGATCGGCGAATCGACCAACCGTCAGCGCATGAGCCTCTACGGATACCCGCGCAACACCACGCCGGAACTGGACAAGCTCAAGGATCAACTGGCGGTTTTCGACAACGTCATCACCCCGCGCCCTTACACCATCGAAGCGCTGCAGCAAGTGCTGACCTTCGCCGATGAGCAGAACCCGGATCTGTACCTGTCGACGCCATCGCTGGTCAGCGTGATGAAACAGGCCGGTTACAAGACCTTCTGGATCACCAACCAGCAGACCATGACCAAGCGCAACACCATGCTCACGACCTTCTCCGAACAGGCTGACGAGCAGGTGTACCTGAACAACAACCGCAACCAGAACTCGGCGCAATACGATGGCGACGTCATCGAGCCGTTCAACAAGGCGCTGGCCGATGCCGCGCCGCGCAAGCTGATCGTCGTGCATCTGCTCGGCACGCACATGAGCTATCAGTACCGTTATCCGCCGACGTTCGACAAGTTCAAGGATCGCCAAGGCGTTCCGGCTGGCGTGCGTGACGATCAGGTACCGACTTACAACAGCTATGACAATGCCGTGCTGTACAACGACTTCGTGGTCTCGAGCCTGATCAAGGACTACGCCAAAACCGACCCGAATGGCTTCCTGCTGTACCTTTCCGACCACGGTGAGGATGTCTTCGACTCCGCCGGCCACGGCACGCTGGGCCGCAACGAAAACAAACCGACCGCGCCGATGTACACCATCCCGTTCATGGCCTGGGCCTCGCCGAAGTGGAAGGAAAACCATGACTGGAACTTCGCCGGCGACCTCAGCCGCCCGTACAGCAGCTCGCAGCTCATTCATACCTGGGCGGACTTGGCCGGGTTGAGCTCCGATGAACTGGATCGCAGTAAAAGCCTGGTCAGCGACAGCTTCGTACCGCGCAAGCTGCTGATTGGCGACCCGTACCAGGCACCGCGGCGGGCGTTGATTGACTTCAGTTTGATGAAGCCAAAGCACCCGGATCCGGCGGAAGTAGCGCAGAAGTAAAACGACAAAGGGCCGAGAAGGCCCTTTTTTGTGCCTATCGACCGCATTGTTTCTGTAATACGCCGCAATATTTGCGCTGAACCAGCGTTAACCCATTGTTAATGGCCGCGACGCAGACTTCTTTCGCGGTCTGCTTCACGGACGAACCGACTCCCACTTGTTCAGTAGGAGGCACCATGAAAACCACTACCTTCACTCTCACCACCCTGCTCGCCCTCGGCTCCACCAGCGCCTTCGCTGAAGGCGGTGCCGAACGCATGCGTTATTACTACGACAATTTCCCGGTCCAGCACGCGCAAAGCGAGCAGAACACCGACGCCAGCGCGAAAGAAATTCGCGTCCCTGCTGACCAGACGGCGCAGGTGACCGAGTCTTATCGCGACTGAGCTTCACCGAGCAACCGATGGACCTTCCGTGGCTCCGCTCTGGCCCGGGAGATGACAGTTCAGGCGCCCTGATCGGGGCGCCTTTTTTTATGTTGGTGATTTGCGGTGAGGCGCCTTCAGGCCTGCAAGTCCTTTATCCAGAACAGCATCCGCCCGTGATCCGGATTGAACATCCCCGGTGCAAAGCCGAATTTGCGATACGAACCCTGCGCCACCGCATTGCCTTCCAGCACTTCCAGGGTGATCTTGCAGCAACCGCGCTGACGGGCGATTTCTTCTACCTTCTGCAGCATTTTCTGACTGAGCCCCAAGCCGCGAAATTTGCCGACCACGGCGACGTCGTGGACGTTGACCAGTGGTTTACAGGCGAATGTCGAGAAGCCTTCGAAACAGTTGACCAGCCCGGCCGGTTCGCCGCCGACGAAGGCCAGCACGCTGAAGGCATGCGGGCGGCGGGCGAGTTCTTCGGGCAGGCGTTGCAGCAGTTCGGGCGCGATCGGATGACCGCCGCCCATGGGATCTTCGGCGTAGTGGTTGAGCACGATGCCGATGGCTTCGGCGTGCACCGGATTGGTGTAGCTGGCCTGAAGAACGAGTATTTCTGCGGAATCCATTTCCATCCCCGATAAGCAAAAAGCCCCGGCGCGCAAGGTGCTAGCTGGAAGGCTTTTGGACATTAGCTTGGGTGAGGTGGAGTGAGCAACTTGAAAAGCTGCGATCTTTCGCGGTCAGTGGCCCCAGATAAGCTCTTCAGTCCAGCCCAGTTCGGCGAAGTCTTCGGCGCGCAATGCGCTTTCGCCGACACAGAAAAATTCATCCAGTTGCGGTGGCTTCACCGTCGTGCCGCTGAGCATGGCGTGCACTTGGCCGCGATGATGGATCTGGTGTTCGAACAGGTGCGAAAGCATGCGCAGGCGGCTGTCATGTTGCGGTTCGTCGCGAGCGATAGTGACGATTCTTGGCAGATCGGCATCGCGCAGTTGCTCGCAATAGGCGATCAGCCGGCGATCGACGCGGGCCTGCTCTGCACGCAGCGCCGCAGCCTCAGTAAACGGCTCGTCTGCATTGAAGAAAACATAGCAATCCGGGTGCGGCTCGTCCCCGCGCAATTCACGCTCCAGCGCGTCGACGTAGAACCAATCGCAAGTGAGGATGTGATTAAGCGTGAGGCGGATGCCGGGGAAGAAGCTCACCCGTAGCTCCGCCAGTTCAGTGGCATCGAGCTGGGTCCAGGCCTTGGCCAGACGATGATTGGCCCAGGCATTCTGGTAGGCCATGGTCAGCAAATGATGGGACAGCGGTTGACTCATGTCGGTGCCCTCTTCTTTCAGGCTTCAGCGAAGCGCTGCAATTGCATCTCCTGCAAACGGCTGAGGGTGCGGCGGAACGGGAATTCCAGATAACCCTCGGTGTACAGCGCATCCATTGGCACGCGTGCTTCTACATAGAGCGGCACTTTGCGGTCGTAGCATTCGTCGACCAGCGCGATAAAGCGGCGAACGCCGTCGTCATGCACCGACAACTGCGGCAACTCGCGATCACCGGCCACTACGCGCTCAGCGCCATCTTCGGTACCGCGTGCAATACGTCCTTCGCGTTTTTGTGCGCTGAGGTTCGGTACTTCGCTCAACAGAATAGCCCGGTAGCGATCGCACAGGGCAATGAAGTCCATGGCGGCGAAAGGTTGCTCGCACAAATCGCTGTAGCGGCACCACAGCACGGATTCGCTGGCTTGCACCACGTTGAGTGTGCGATGGCCCACGGCGACGGGTTCCTCGCTGACAGTCTCATCTGCAGCCTGCGATTTGAACACGGCCTCCAGTGCGCTCGGTAAATCATCCGCGCGAACAAAATAACGCTGCTCGATTGCCCCCGGATGCAAGCGATGATCCTCGGCGCCATTCACCGCCACTACGGTCATGTGTGCCTTGATCGCCGCAATCGCCGGCGTGAAACGGTCGCGGTTGAAGCCGTCGGCGTATAGATCATCGGGCGGCAGATTGGAGGTGCAGACGATCACCACACCTTCATCGAACATCACCTGAAACAGCCGGCCGAGAATGATCGCGTCGCCGATGTCATTGACGAACAGCTCATCGAAACAAAGCACGCGCACTTCGGCGGCCAGCTCTTTGGCCAAGGCGCGCAACGGATCGGCGATGCCACTGAGTTGGAACGAACGCTGATGCACCCAGCCCATGAAGTGATGAAAGTGTTGACGCCGCGCTGGCACCCGCAGGCTCTGATAGAACTGATCCATCAGCCAGGTCTTGCCGCGCCCGACCGGCCCCCACAGGTACACGCCGCCGACCGAGCGGGCGCCGGCGTGCAAGGCTTCATGGCATTTTTGCAAGGCCCAGACCGCGTGCTCCTGGGCTTCATCCTGGATGAATCCCTTGTGGTCGACTGCGTATTGCCAGGCACTGAGGGGGGAGTCGAAAGTCATGCGCGGGAGTATGCCACGGGCGCTTTTCCATTGCTGGTCGAGGCACGCTTGATCATTCCCGCGCTCTGCGTGGGGATGCCTCAAGGGACGCTCCGCGTTCCAGCTCTGGAAGGGACGCGGAGCGTCCCGGGCTGCATTCCCATGCGGAGCATGGGAACGATCAGAACAAGGGAGAGGCAGTAAAACCTGACCTTTCAGGCAGTTATTGCTCGTTGCCCTCGCCGCCCTCTTCCGGCATTCTGCGCACCCATTTTCTGACCCGGCCCCGCCTTGCGGCGCGCACCTCATCATGACCGCCTCTGACAAAACCCCGCGCAACAACGACCTGATCTACGGCCTCAACGACCGTCCGCACCTGACCGCCACGGTGTTCGCCGCGTTGCAACACGTGCTGGCGAGTTTCGTCGGCATCATCACCCCGACCCTGATCATGGGCGGCGCCCTCGGTCTGCACAGTGAAATCCCCTACCTGATCAGCATGGCGCTGTTCGTCTCCGGCCTTGGCACCTTTGTCCAGGCCAAGCGATTCGGCCCGGTGGGTTCCGGTCTGCTCTGCCTGCAAGGCACCAGTTTTTCCTTCATCAGCGTGATTCTCAGCGCCGGGTTCATGGTCAAGGCGCGTGGCGGTGGCACTGACGAGATCCTCTCGACGATCTTCGGCGTGTGCTTCTTCGCCGCGTTCATCGAAGTGGTGCTCAGCCAGTTCATCGGCAAACTGCGCATGCTGATCACGCCGGTGGTGACCGGCACGATTATCACGCTGATGGGCTTGTCGCTGATCAAAGTGGCGATGACCGACATCGCTGGCGGCTTCGGCGCCCCTGACCTGGGCGCGGCCAGTCACGTATTTCTGGCGGCGCTGGTGATCGGCACCATCGTTGTGCTGAACCGTGTCGACGTGCCGTTTCTGCGTCTGGGCGCGATCGTCATTGGCCTGACCCTCGGCTACGTAGTGGCATGGCTGATGGGCACGGTGGACTTCGCTTCGATGCCCGAGGTGCCGCTGGTCAGCGTGCCGGTGCCGTTCAAGTACGGTTTCAACTTCGATTGGGTGGCGTTCGTGCCGGTGGCAGTGATTTTCCTCGTGTCGCCGCTGGAAGCGGCCGGTGACCTGACCGCCAACTCGATGATCTCGCGGCAACCGGTGAAAGGCCCGCTGTACATCCGTCGCATCAAATCCGGCCTGCTCGCCGATGGTCTCAACTCGGCCATGGCGGCAGTGTTCAACAGCATGCCGATGGTGACCTTCGCGCAGAACAACGGCGTGATCCAGTTGACCGGTGTGGCCAGCCGCTACGTAGCGTTTTTCATCGCCGGGCTGCTGGTGTTGCTCGGTTTGTTCCCGATGATCGGCGCGGTGCTGCAATTGATGCCGAAACCGGTGCTGGGCGGCGCTGAACTGGTGATGTTCGGCACCGTCGCCGTGGCCGGAATCAAGATCCTCGCCGAAGCCGGCCTGCATCGACGCAACATGCTGATCGTGGCGATTTCGCTGGGCATGGGCCTGGGCATCGCGGCGGTGCCGGAAGTCCTGCGCGAACTGCCGCAAGCGCTGCGCAACATCTTCGAATCGCCAATCACTGTCGGTGCGTTGTGCGCTATCGTGCTGAACATCTTCCTGCCGGAAGAATTCATCGAGCTGGAAGAAGATGATTTCGACCCGGAAGCGTCGATTCTGCAGGTCATGGAAAACCCCGACGTCACCGCCAAAGGTGAACCCGGCCAAGCGGCGGCTGTCGCACAGTTGAACCGCTGACGTCGCGCCTTGGCAAAAAGGACTGCACCGGCAACGGTTCAGCCCTTTTTTGTCGAGAGATTTTTATGCGCCGCGTCCACGCCGTCATCCTGTCGCTTCTGCTGTTGTCGCTCAGTGCCTGCGCACTGTTTCCCAATCGCGACCCGGTGAACATCAACGTGGTCGGCCTCGAACCCTTGCCCAGCCAGGAACTGGAAGTGCGCTTCGCGATCAAGCTGCGCGTACAGAACCCCAATGAAACGGCGATCGATTACAACGGCATCGCCCTGGATCTGGAGGTCAATGGTCATTCGCTGGCTTCGGGTGTGAGCGATCAGAGCGGCTCGATCCCGCGTTTCTCTGAAGCCATTGTCACGGTACCGGTCAGCGTCTCGGCGTTCTCGTTCCTGCGCCAGACATTGGGCCTGAGCCAGACGCAAAGCCTCGATAACCTGCCCTACGTACTGCGCGGCAAACTGGCGGGCGGTTTGTTTGGCACGATGCGCTTTACCGACAGCGGCAAGTTGAGCCTGCCCAAGGCGAGTGCGGCGACTTGGTAAAAAGTTTTCTGATCGGGCACCGATCCCTGTGGGAGCTGGCTTGCCAGCGATAGCGGTGCATCTGCCAAAAAGATGTCGACTGACATGGCCCCATCGCTGGCAAGCCAGCTCCCACAGGTTCAAAACAAGTATCAAGGTCAAGTGTTGAACCGCACCCCCGGCTTCGCACGCTCATCAACGCTCAACTCGAACACATCCGGCCGCGCATAGTGGCCGACCACATCGTAGTCATACCGCGCGCGGATCAGTTCATCGGTGTCGATCTGCGCCGTAAGCAAGCCCGCTTCCCCGCGCAACGGCCCCGCCAGCACATCGCCCATGGGGCCGACGATCACGCTGCCACCGGCAATCAACGGTCGATCACCCGGCCAATTGGCAATCTCCACACCCAACGCATTCGGCGAGGCCTGCACCTGACAGGCGCTGACCACGAAACAGCGGCCTTCGTGGGCGATGTGGCGCATGCTGACCTGCCACATTTCGCGCTCGTCCACGGTCGGCGCGCACCAGACCTCAACACCCTTGGCATACATCGCCGTGCGCAGCAGCGGCATCATGTTTTCCCAGCACACCACCGCGCCAAGCTTGCCGACCTGGGTGTCGAACACTGGCAGCGTCGAGCCGTCACCCTTGCCCCAGATCAGTCGCTCGGTGCCGGTGGGCATGAGCTTGCGGTGTTTGCCGAGCAGCCCGGCCTGGGGATCGAAATACAGCACCGTGCAATACAACGTGCTTCCGGCGCGCTCGATCACGCCGATCACCAGATTGGCCCCGGTGCGCGCTGACAATCCGGCCAAGGCGTCGGTTTCGGCGCCAGGCACATCAATGGCGTTGGCAAAGTACCGCGCGAAGGCCTCGCGCCCCTCGGGCAGTCGATAACCCAACTGGGTGCCGAAACCCTCGCCTTTCGGATAACCACCGAGCAAGGCTTCCGGCATCACCACCAACGCGGCGCCGGATTCGCGGATTGCGTCTTCCCAAGCAAGGATCTGTTCAAGGGTTTCGCCTTTGCCGCCGGGCAAGGCACCGATCTGCAACGCCGCGACTATGGATTTGGCCATCGTGTTTACTCCATCAGGTTCAGGTGTTGCTGATTCTCCAGCGTCACGCGATCATGAATAAAGCCCTGCCCACTGCTGAATGATATGAGTCAAATGAATATCGCCGACATCGACCTCAACCTGCTGAAAGTCTTCGAAGCACTGCACGACGAATCCAGCGCCAGCCGCGCCGCCCTGCGCCTGGGCGTAACGCAATCGGCAGTCAGCGCGGCATTGCGCCGCTTGCGTGAGGTGTATGGCGATCAGTTGTTCGTGCGCACCGGGCGCGGTCTGGCGCCGACACTGCAAGCCAATCAGCTGAAACCGGTGATCAACGATGCCCTGAACAAATGCCGGCAAAGTCTGGCCATGCTTGATCCAGCGACCAATCAGTACGAGGGGCGCTCGGTAGCGATCGGTCTGTCAGATGATTTTGAAATTGCCTACGGTCGCCGCCTGATCGAGGAAATCGCCCGTCGTGCGCCGAAACTGCGGTTGATATTTCGCCAGACCCACAGCCAGATCGTCGCCCGCGCGCTGATGGAACGCAGCATCGACCTGGCGATCACTGCCGGAGGATTTGCCGAGCGCCTGCTCAGCCGTCAGGTGTTGGGCGAAGGTGGCTATGCATGCCTCGTCGATCCAGCCAGTCTCGCGCCAGGCCAACAGCAGATCGCGTTGCAGGAGTTCGTTGAACGCGAGCACATTCTGGTGTCGTCGGGCGGCTTTATCGGCATTACCGATGAAGGATTGGCGGCAGTGGGCTTGAGCCGGCGAGTCTGCGCGTCGACCACGCATTTTGCTGCACTGCCCTTTTTGCTCAAGGGCAGTCAGGCAGTGGCGACGATCCCGGCCCACGCCGCCGCAAGTATCGCGGCGCTGAGCGGACTGGCGCTGCTGCCCTGCCCTTTGGCTTTACCGCGTTATCCGGTGGAACTGGGCTGGCGCACCAGCACGCAGATCGATCCGGTGCTGGTCAAGGTTCGTGAGGCGATTGCCGCCACGTTCAGCCAGGGGTGAAACGGATTATTTGTTCGCCGCCATCAGGCGATTGACTTCACTGCGCACCATGTTGGCGAACTCCGGCGGCGACATGCCGTCCAGCTCGGCGCGGACCCACTCGGCCCATTTGCCCTTGCGCTTGGAGCGCTCCCCAAACAGGCGCGCGGCTTCGCCTTTGGCTTTGCCCAGATTGTTCTGCCAGAGCTCGAACAGACGGGATTTCTCGTCTTCCAGCGCTGCGCGCTCTGCGAGGGATTTGTCGGCCAGATTGAAACTCATGGGGATTTATCCTGCTGCGTAAAATGGCGACATCTTACACGCTCGGCACAAATCTCCGGTGCAGGTTTTTCCCTTGTCCGCGAATGACATGCAACTTTTCGCCTGCCGCTACACTCCATTGGTCACTGTCCATTCACCTGCAAGGAGTCACCCAATGGCCCGTAAAACCGCCTCGCAAGCTGCCGAAGAGCAAATCAAGGATCAAGCTTTCAGCGAGCTTCAGGCTCTGATCGAAGAATCGGACAAACTGCTCAAGAGCAGCGCTTCACTGGTAGGCGAAGAAGCAGAAACGCTGCGCGCACAAATCGCCCAGAAGCTGCAGCTGGCACTGGATTCGGTGTCCAGCGTGCGCGACCGCACCAAACCCGCTGTTGAAGCCACCGAGAACTACATCGGTGGCCACCCTTGGCAAACCGTGGCGGTCTCCGCCGGTTTCGGCCTGGTGGTGGGCCTGCTGCTCGGCCGCCGCTGAGTTCCAGCGCCACAAAAAAAGCGAGCCTTGGGGCTCGCTTTTTTATGCCTTGTGCAAACTCAGTCCCCCGCCAACTCCCGCAACTGCCCCAGCGTCTGTTCATCCAGCGTGATGCCCTGCGCTAATGAGCGGGCACGCTGCAAATGCCGCCGATCCCCCGGCAAACGCTTGAGCCCGACCCCGTGCATCTGCCGTACCAGTTCCTCGCTGCGTTGGGCAAAGCTCTGCCCCGCCGCTTTGCTCGGGTCGATGACGATCAACAGCTGGCCGGTCCATGGCGTCTTCGCGCCAGGATGGTTGGACCAGTCAAACTCGAATGAGAAATTGCCGCCGGTCAATGCCGCCGCCAGCAACTCGACCATCATCGACAGCGCCGAGCCTTTATGCCCGCCGAACGGCAACAACGCGCCGCCTTCGAGAATCGCCTTGGGGTCCTGGGTCGGTTGGCCGAGGCTGTCGACACCCATGCCGGCCGGGAGTTTTTCACCTTTACGGGCTGCAATTTGCACATCGCCATGGGCGATGGCGCTGGTGGCAAGGTCGAACACAATCGGCGCGGCGTTGGCCCTTGGCGCGGCGAAGGCAATCGGATTGGTACCGAACAATGGCCGATCAGCGCCATGGGGCACCACGCAGGTCATGCTGTTGACCACGCTCAGCGCCACCAGACCTTCGTCGGCGAAGGGCTCGACATCCGGCCACAAAGCGGCGAAATGATGCGAGTTGCGGATCGCCAGCACCGCGATCCCGGCATGACGCGCCTTCTCGATCAGCAGTGGTCGGGCCGCTGACAACGCAGGCTGGGCAAAACCGTTGCCAGCGTCAACCCGGACAAACCCCGGCGCGACGTCTTCAACCTGGGGCACCGCATGGCCATTGACCCAACCACTTTTCAGCGTCGAGACATAACCGGGGATGCGAAACACGCCATGACTGTGAGCGCCGTCGCGTTCGGCGTTGGCGCAGTTGGCGGCCAGCACCCGGGCGACGTCGCTGGAAGTGCCGTGGCGCAGAAAAATCGTTTCAAGCAGTTGCGTCAGTGCCTCGAGGGACACTGTGGACGAGCCATGATCGTGTAGCGCAGACATCTGAAGCTCCAGAATGATTATTGGAGGGAACAACAGCGTACGGTCGAATTTGCCCACCGATTAACCGCGCCCGAGCTGCCAGCTGTCAACCCTTCGATTGATCGGCATCCGCTGGCGCGCCCAGATGCACATTTCACGGTCAGCGTGTGCGGTAACTATCTACCGCAAGTGCTCCAGCCTGCGCATCTACTGTTGAGTTCCAGCCCAATGGCGCCCCGTTCAGAGTTGCAATGATGTCCACCCCGACTGCCCCGCTGTTGTTTCCAGTGATATTCGATTCACCCGGCCTGCACGCTGCCCTGGGTCCGGCACACGGTCTCAACAGCAAAGACTTCGACTGGCTCGCCCATGCGCAACTGGCGACGCAATCGCTGCGCAACAAGCAGACCCCACCGATGCTGGCCGAACGCATCCTGCTCAACGCCGAAAAGCAACAGGCCGTGCCGCTGGCGGGCAGCTTCATGCTCAGCGCAGGGCCGGATGACAACGGCGTGTTTCTCTATACGCCCTACGATGGCCTGAAAAAATTCGCTGACCGCCAAGCACTGACGGACGCCCTGCAGACACGCCTCGACAATGCCGGGGAAGCTGATGATCTGCTGGCTTTCCTCTCGGTTTCGCTGCGCAAGGAACTGGTGGAAAAACGCGGGATTACCCTGACCTGCGAAACCATCGAAGGTAATGTGTTCGAGGACCAGCAAGCGGCTATCGGCGAATCCCTGGAGAGGTGCGCCCGTGACCTGCTGGACGAGCTCAAACGACTGCCATCCCTTGCAACGTTGCTGGAAAAGATTCTCGACGAACTGCTCGAAGCGCATTTTGCCGCGTTGCAACAGTCGCTAACCCGGGTCGGTTTCTATTCGGCGACCTCCTCTGCGGACAAACAGTGGGTCGACTCGCTGTCGCTGAGTGACGCGCTGCTGCTGCACTTTCATCGCCAAGGCTGGCCGCACGGTCAGACCGTGGAATTTACCCATCCTGCTCGTTCGGTCAGCGAAGACGATCAGTCTGCCTGGACCCAGGCGATCGAGTGCGCATCGGGAAAATTGACCATGCTGTTGTTTCGGCAGCTTGAGATCTATTGGAATGGCGCCTCATTCGAGGGCTCGCCCAGACGTACTTTCTTCAGCCAGACGCTACAGGATCAAGCGCGAGCCGATCTGATGATCAAGCGCGAAACGCAGATCCTCACTGCCAGCGAATTCGACGCCCTGCACTGTCTGGTCCGTGAGCCAAGCGTTGCAGTGCGGCGGCCAACGTTCGAAACCGTGTGCCTGAGCGAAGAGACAGCCTGTGTCGAGCTGGCCGGTTCGCTGATGATCAATCATGACAAGGCTTATCTCTATACGCCCAGCCAGGGCCTGCAGGTGCTCACCGACTACGCCGACCTCAAACAGACACTGACCGCCAAACTGCGAGCTGCCGGGCACGAAGATGAGCTGTACGGGCTGATGAACCTGCAAGAGCGCAATCGCTACCTTGGCTTCACTAACGCACAGGTATCCGGGGAAAACATTGGCGGTGAGATCATGACGACGCTGTTCGAGACCATCATCACCAAACAACGCCAGAACATTGAATTCGTGTTGCAGCGCTTTCGTCAGAGCAAACGCACCACCGATATCCATGCACTCTTTGATAAGGCATTGGATATCCGCTCAATGATTCATGAACGGCTGCTCAAGCTCGACGTCAATCAGCGCTGGAGTACCCGTCCGTTATTCACCAGCACTCCGCCATCGTCACTCGTGCAAGCGGACAAGGCTGCGCAGCAGGCGACGAGTCTGGGACGGACGCTGGATAATCTGACCAGCCACTTCAAAGACCAGCCGACCGGCCACGGCGGCGAACAGCGGGTCTTTCTCGAGGGCATTCTCTGGAAGCTGGCCCAGGCGTTCGAAGATGGCCTGCGCGGTGAGGCCTACCTGCGCAGTCTCAGCGGGTCATGGCTGGAGGCGGAGCGAAAGATCGTCGACACCGTGTTCGATGCCACGCATCCGACACGCAGGGAGCGCCAGTCACTCAATGGTTTTCGCCCCGATGCATGGTCGCTCACCCTCACCTGTGCCGAGTTCAAAGGTGCGCTGCCGCTCGCTCACTGCGTGCTCCTGACCGAGCGCGGCGGCATGGATGACAAGCATTCCGGACGCGCCATCCTGTGGACACCGGCCACGGGGCTGGAACAGTTCGAGAATATCGCCGTCGCGCAGAAGCAATTGCAACAACGCCTGGATGACAACAACCAGAGTCACACGCTGCTGGAAAATCTGCCAAGAGCTCAACGTCGACTGGACCAGCAATACACCCTGGGCAGTTTTCAATTGATTGAAGACCGGGTTTCCAGTAATCGCATGCAATCGGGCATTGAACACTTCCTGGCCGATTCAGAAGAGCTGCGCGTTTGTATCAAGGACCAGGACAGGTTGCAGACTTACCTTGAGCAAATGAAAAGCGCGGTGATCGATACCAATCTGCGCCGCGCCGTTGACCTTGCACGAACCCTTGCCAGTCATCTGGATTATCCCGACTGGTTGCGCATGGCCTCGGCGACCGAGCAGCGCACGCAACTGGCGTTGCTGGATGAACTGCGCCGCGCGTTCATCGACGGCAAGGATTTCCTCGATGAGGTCCCGGCGCTGGCCACTCATATCGAGCAGACACTCAAGACACTGCTCGATGCGCGATTTCCAGGCAACGGCCTCAAGCCACAGGACATCCGGATCACCCCCAACCTGACACTGGCCGGCCCTGCCTGTGACTTGCTGGAGTTTAGCTTGCATCACTACAACGTCGTGCAGGACAGCGGTTTCAAAGTGGCATCGACAACCGCGACGGCACTACCGAAGGATTTTGGCCAGTCCGCCGTACGGCAACTGCTGCAATCTCTCGACGTTGCCACTACCTACACCGCGAAAGTGACGGAAGCGCTGACAGCTGATAGCGCGTCAGCACGCCTCAGCAAAGAACGATTCTTGCGCCAGCTGCCCTGGCAATTGATGCAGCACGCCCACTCGATGAAGTTGCAACAGCAACTCTCCGATACCGGCTACGACTATATCTGCCAGGTCCTCGATATGCCGGACGGGATAGCGCGGGCGATGGTCGACGGTGCTCACGCCATCGCTTGTCCGCTATCGTTGATCAAGACTTCAGGCGCTGATTGCGTAGATGCGCTCGGACTGTATGTCTTCGGTCCGGGCGCAGGGCAAACAGGTCCCCGGGTCCTTTATGCGCCTTACTCAAGATGGATATTTCGCGAGTTCGAGAACGAAGCGCAGTTGATCGAGGCACTCAATACCCCCGGCCACTTTCAGGACTTGCTCATCCGGCGTCTGCCTGACGCGCAGCAGGCCGTATTCAAGAGCCTGCTGAAAACAACGATCGGCAAAAACAGTGAAATCACCCTTCATGACTCCCCCATAAAGGGCAACGTGCTCGAGCGGTTGCACAAAGACACCCTGAGTCTTCTGCCACAAATGCTGCGCAGTCAGCCACAGATCAATGCCCAGGCAGATTGGGAAGCAGTGAAGTTTCTGTTCAGCCACGGCGTCCGCCTGGTGCCGCACGTGTTGCCGGGCAAACTCGCCTGCGGATTTTTCCTTTGGCGCAGCTATCAGGATTTCAAGGCCTCCGCTGAAGGCCTGCAGGATCACCACTGGGCGAACGCCCTGAAAAGCTTCATTGCAGGGGCGATTACCCTCTTCAGCCTGGGACGTCTGTCGTGGGAAAGCGAGGCAGAAACGGTCAGTACCGAATTCGCCGCAGAGGCGCACGCACCTGAGGGTACAGCCACGACGGTGCAAGCAGCCTCTCGCTGGGCAAAAGTGTCACCGGTAACGCCCGCCCGCGTGGATCTGCAGCCCTTCGAAAGCAGCACGGCACTGGAAAGCCTCAAGCTCGATGCCAATAAGCTGGTCTATGGCGATTCGTCGACGACGCAGAAATACGCCGCCATTGCCGGCAAGGTGTATCCGACGGTCCAGGTCGAAAAGACCTGGTATTTGCGCAAAAAAGACGGCAGCCCGGGGCCGGCACTCGAGGAGAAAAACTCCCGTCTGGTCGTCGCAAGCACCGGCCAGCAGGTGTATCGCTGCCGGTCAAAAAAACGTGACCCTGTGCAACACGAAGTCGAGGAAAACCGTTCCATAGAAATGTATATCCAGGCCAGAGGCATGGCCCAGATCAACCGTCGCTATCCGGCTAGGGCGTTCGTGATACAGCAAGCGGTAAATCGTGCAAGAGAATACGCAGTCAATTGTCTGCATAACTACGTTACACAGCGCGACAACCTTACGGGCACGCGGTTAGAGACGGTTTTGAAGAAGTTCTTCGAGGTGTCGGTAATAACGCCTACGCTGCTCAGGAAATTCGAGAAGGTGATTATTCCTGTTTGCCGAGAACTGACGAACCCGAAAGACGATCTGCTCTACACCGAACGCTTTTTTACTGGTCTGAACGGGCCTGGCAGCGGCAATACCGTGGCATTCGTTTTCAAACAGGACAAACGAAAAATCATTCATCTCACTGAGCTGTTTTTCAACCCGGGACTGGATAAATACACTGCGCATTTGCCTCCTCGGTTCAATGTTGATTCCCATGCCCGCGCTGTAACGCTGATCCATGAGCTCTCGCATCTGGTTTGCGACAGCGACGATATTGTCGCCGTGCAGGCCATGGCGCCTTATCTGGACCTCATCGACACGAGGACGACCTCGGGCAAACATGCCAAGGAATCTATTGAACGTCATCGCAGCTTATTGTCGCGCTACGGCAAGCACTTGTTTGCGGAGAAGACCGGCAAACAGGTCTGGACCGACCTGGACAAAGTGCCGGCGCATGCCGGCAATTACCAAAAAATCCTCAGCCTTACCAACACCACAAACCTAGCAGATGCACGCCTGGCGTTTTGCCGCCCTGATTCTGCAGATGCAAGGATTGACGTCATGCTCGCCAACGCCGATTCGATCGCGTTGCTCATCAGTGAACTGGGCCGCCAGCTCGACCCGCTTCCCGCCCCTCTATCGTCAGCGGCGCCGGGGTCGGATCAGGCAGGAGCCTCGCAAGCGCTGCCGTGAAGACAAAAAAATGCGCTGACGTCGCGCCAGCGCATTGTTCAACACAACAATCAGCGGTGTTTATGCTGGGTTAATCCTTCTGGTCCCGCAGTACATTGCCCGAGGCGCCGTCGATGCGGAACTCATAGACACTGCCATCGGCCTTGCGCCCTTCGCCTTCCCAGTAGCCGTCATTGTCGGCGCCGATCTCATAGACCTCGACATAGCCGGCCTTGGTCTTGGCGACCTCGATGGCTTTTTCGATGGTGATCCAGCCTGCGCCCGGCTTGTCCGCCAGAGCGGCACCGGCGCTGAGCAAACCGGCGGTGGCAATCAGGGCTGCGAATGTCTTTTTGATCATTTTTTCACTCCATTTATGGATAGTAGGCAGTTGCTTCCTGTTTTTTTGGGCGCCACAGGGAAAAATAAGTTCCACGTTGATGGGTAAATGCCATGACGGATGTTCTCGGCAGCCTGCCGGCGAGGTTAGAATGAGCGAAATCAGGACGAGTCAATGACCCAAGACACTCTCTCGGAAGCCGAATACGATGCGATCACCGATGCCGCCGCGCACTGGTGCATGCGTCTGCACGCCGCTGACTGCACGGACGAGGAGCGTCGCGCATTTGAAGACTGGCACGAAGCCCATCCGCTGCATGCCTTTGAATACGAAGCCATGCAGGAAATCTGGGAAGTCGCCGGAGATCTGCCTCGAACCGAACCCGAGGCGCTCGCGGCGCAGCGCAAACCCTTGCGTTCGTGGCGCAAGTTCGCGGTCATCGCCGGCGCCTGCGCTGTCGGCTTGCCGCTCGCGGCCTACAGCGGCTGGAGTCTGGGCTGGGTGCCCAACAGTTATCAGCATTACGCCGCCACCGACAGTGTGCGTCAGATCACCCTGAGTGACGGCAGCCAGCTGGAACTCAACCTGAACACCGACCTGACTTTCAGCAATTACAAGAATGAACGTCGCGCGACTCTGAACAAGGGCGAGGCGTTTTTTAATGTCAGTCATGACGCGTCTCATCCGTTTGTGGTGCGCGCCGGCGATGGCAAGATCCGCGTAACCGGTACCCGATTCAATGTGTGGATGTATGAAGATCAGGTTCGGGTCAATCTGGTCGAGGGTTCGGTGCTGGTCAGCAGCAATCGCGATCTTCCGGGCGACGGCCTGCGTCTGAGTCCATCGATGCAGGCACGCTACCGACATGGCGATTACACCCCGCAAATCAGTCAGACCTACCCCGGCGATACCTCGCTGGCGTGGCGCAGCGGCCGACTGATTCTGGACAACCTTGCGCTGCACGACGCCCTGCCGCTGATCAACCGTTACCTCGACAAGCCGTTGATGCTGGCCGACACCAGTACCGGCGCGATCCGCGTGGGCGGTGTCTACAACATCAAAGAGATGAACAACCTCGCCAACAGCCTGCCAAAAGTGCTGCCGGTCTACCTGACCCGCAACAAGGAAGGCAACCCGGTAATCAATTCGATGCCGCAGCGCCCGCCGAAAAGCTGAAGGCCGCGTCCCTTGCGGGAGGCGGCCTTCGTTTGTTTCAGGCGACGACTGTTTACTGCGCTGCCACCTTCCCTGCCTGATCCTGCTTGATCGTCTGCACCTGATATTGCGGATCCGCCTGGATCTGCTGCTCAGTGAATGGCAGGACACTCCACTGTTTCTTCGAAAACGCCTCGGTCTGATCGCGTGAATATTTCGACGCCGGATCACTGGATAACGAGAACGCCAGCAGCCCTTGGGCATGCGGGCCTTTTTCGTCGAAGCTCACCACTTGCAGATAGCTGGTGCCGCTGACCACCTCAAGTTTGCCGTCATCACGGGGCACGCTCTGCATTGCATTGTAGATGCCCAACGTACCCGGCCCGCCATGAATCGGCGTTTGCCGCCCGCCACTGCTGACCACCTGGATATCACCCCAGCGCGTTTCAGGTTTCAGGCCCATTTTTGCGACCCGCTCGACCGACGCCAGCATCGCTTCACGCAGCGCCTTGGCCACGGCCGGTTGTTCGAGCGCCAGGCCGTGCGGAGTGTGTTGCGCATCGGCCGGATTGAATGCAACACGCCAGATATCCGGTGATTCAAGCAGCGCCTGCATGATGTTCTGGAAGTGCACCAGACCGATCCCGGAATCCAGACTGGCACGACCATCCCAGGCTTCGAGGCTGGCGCAGACCGGCTTCAGCGTGGCCGCATCGCTGCCCAGATCGGCGCCGCAGAACTTCAGCAGATCGGGCATGACCTGCGCGGCCAGATAGACCTGATCGTCCATGACCATGTGCTGCAGATCCTTGACCGCCAACGGGCCTTTTTTGCTCAGCTCAGCCAAACGATCAAGCGCAAATCGCGAGCGCAGGCCCAGCGGTTGTCCGTCCTGACTGATCAGCGGTGAATAGCCAGTGAGCGGTTGCGCCGGGTTGGCCAGCCACGCTGAATCGTTGGAGTGCTGAACGAAATCCTTGCGCAGCAATTGCGGTAACTGGCTGGAGGCGAAGATGCCCTGCTGCGCCGCTTGCGGATCGACATCCCAGGCACAGCCGCTGTTGGCACCGTCCAGGACAATCATGCGCAGACCGAGGCGTGGATCGCTGCACTTGGCCAGTTTTTCCGCGCTGACATTCGGCACCACCGACAGGTTCATGTACAGCGTCTGGCCCTTGTCATCCACCGCCAGAGTGTTGACCCACGGGATGCCCTGGATCTTGTGCACGGCGTCTTGCAGATCCTTGAGATTGCTAGCCTGGTTCATTGCGTACCACTGTTTGAGCACGCGATCGTTGTCGAGGTTGGCATCGCGCAAGCTGTAGGCGTACTGCTTGTCCCAATCGAGCTTGCCCGGCCATTGCACGATCGGGCCGAACTGCGAACTGTAGATATCGCGTTTCACCGGCACGACCTGGCCGTCAGCCTGCTTGACCTGCACGGTAACCGTCTGTTTGTTCAGCGGCAGCGACTTGCCATCGAGCAAATACCGGGTCGGATCCTTTGGATCGAGTTGCAGGCGATACAAGGTGAAGTGTTTCGACGAGTCGACAGTGTGGGTCCAGGCCAGATGCTGGTTGAAACCGATGTTGATCATCGGCAGACCCGGCAATGCCGCGCCCATGACATCGAGCTTGCCGGGGATGGTCAGGTGCATCTGATAAAAGCGCATCCCCCCGACCCATGGGAAATGCGGGTTGGCCAGCAACATGCCGCGGCCGTTGAACGAACGCTCGCTGCCGACTGCCACGGCGTTGCTGCCGCGATCCAGGGCGAAACGTTGCTGACGGGCGTCGGCCAACTGGAACGCCTCGGCATCGTGCTTGACCTGTGCGGTCGCTTGCGGCGGCGTGGCGCCGGCCAGAGCCTCGGCGAACTGCCCTACCCCGCCTTCCACCAACAGGCGCCGTGTCAGTTTGACCAGATCCTCGGCACTGATATCACGTACCCACTCGCCCTGGCATTGCTGCGGCAATCCTTGCTGGCGCCGTTCGGCCAGATAGCGGTTGTATCCGGCGGCATAACCCTCGACCAGGTCGCGGACCTGCGTCGGTTGCGCCTGCCAGAAGGTTTCGACCGCTTCTGGAGTATTGAGCCAGGTGAAGAACACATCACTGACGCGGTTTTCCCGTTGTTCGACAGTGAACTGCTCCGGGCCGAAGTAGCGTGAGCGCTCGCCGTTGACCGTCACAATCTCGTTGGCCAGCAAACACAGGTTGTCCTGGGCATAGGCGTAACCGATGCCGAAACCCAGCCCGCGTTCGCTCTCGGCGCGAATGTGCGGCACGCCGAAACTGGTGCGGCGAATATCGGCGCTGGTTTGTGCAGACGGGCTCAGTGCATGGGCCGACAGGCTCAGTCCGAACAAGGTGCTGGCGAGGGCCAGCCCGGTGAGTTGCCTGGAAATAATCACGCTTGCTCCTGATCGAAAGGTCGATTGCCCCTGCGTCCACGCGCAATGAGCCTGACGAAGAAACGAAGCGGAGGAAAAAAATTTAGCGGGCAATTCTTCGGGACGAGGCCGGCATCACAAGGCCGAGACGAATTTGCGACGAAATTTCTACATCTTTTCTTTCATGATTTGTCGTGCTGAAACGTCTTGTTTAGAGAGCGCAACAAAACCTTTCCCGATCTGGCTCTGAAAAGGAGTAATCGCATGTACAACTCGCAACTACCATCGGACGGTAGCCAGACGCCACAGGGCGTTTCCATGGGTTCGCACACCGGCAATTTCACCCAGCGCGGCGAGCGTCCGGGCAACGAGCGTATTCGCGTGCTACTGAAGAGTTTCGGCCTGCGCACCAGCCTGATTCGTCTGAAAGTCATCGACGCCCTGCTGGTGGCCGCACAGAGCAATCGTCGCCTGGGCGTCCGTGGCGTGCATAGCCAGTTGCTCGATCTGGACGTGCCGTTGTCCTTTCTCAGCGTGCGCGAAGTGCTGAAACGCTTGTGCGCGGAAGGCGTGATCACCTTCAACGCCGACAAGAGTTACAGCCTGCACCCGCAGGCTGCAGCGGTCCTCAACCACGAATGAGGCAACGGGTGCTCGCCGTTACGGCTTGACCTTGCGGCGCATCACGCCATTGATCACCACCACAACCACGGCCACGCCGATCGCGACGTACTGGAAAGTTTTCTCGGTGATCATGCCGGCGTTTTGCAGCCAGGACAGGCCCAGCATGATCGCCAGTACCGACAGAGCGATCAGAATCGAATAAATCAAGCGTTGCTTCTGGGTCATTGCGGTTTCCTGAAACGTTGGTATGTATGCGTTTGCAAGCCATACGCTTGCCGAATTACGGGGGCGTGCCGGGGCAAACGGAGTGCCATGTTACAGCCGCGGAAGATTTTTCGCTGCATCGCCGCCCAACCTGGAAGCGCGGTACGCCCGGTCGATTTACCGCAAACAATGCCCGCCCTGTCGCGGGCATTGTTGTTTCTGCCGCAATGGCATCCAGCTGAACATGTTTGCGTTCCGCCCGCCCTTTAAACATGCCGTAAGTTTTTGAAATCTGCTGACGCAGCAAACGGCTAGGTCTGCTGTGCGGCTGCGCCTAGGCTCTGCGAACTTCCTACCACTCATAAAACAGGGATGTTCATGCAGAGAACACTTATAAATATCGGCCCCAGGCAGGTTGCCGGTTTCTGTCTCGCGCTGACCGCTTTCGAACTGCTCACTTACATGGCCAGCGACGTGATCATGCCAGCGATGCTGGACGTCACTACCGACCTCGAAGCGGACGCGCGGCATGTTCCCCATGCATTCAATCTGTATCTGTTGGGTGGCGTCTGCCTGCAATGGCTACTGGGTCCCTTGTCCGATCAATTCGGGCGCAGGCCACTGTTGTTGATCGGCAGTGCACTGTTCGGTGTGTCGTGCGCGGCAGCTTTCAGCACTGACAGCATTGAAGCGTTCAACCTGTTGCGTCTGTTGCAGGGCATGGGGCTGGGATTCGTCGTCGCCGTGAGTTACCCGGCATTGCAGGAGGTTTTTTGCGAAGCCGACGCCGTCAGGCTGATGGCGTTGCTCGGCAATGTTGCGTTGTTATCGCCGTTGCTCGGGCCGCTGCTTGGCATCCTGCTGCTGGAATGGCTGAGCTGGCGGGAAATTTTTCTGCTGCTGGGATGCACAGCAGCGCTGGTCTGGCTCGGCCTGTTGCTGTGGATGCCGGAAACCGTGGGCGTCGAGCGCCGCGACGGTCAACAAACTCGCCGGGTGTCCTTCTCCTGGCGCCTCATTTGTCGGCGCTACGGTGCGCTGTTGGGCAATCCGCGTTTCCTCTGCGCAAGCCTGGCGCTCGGCCTGATGAGTCTGCCGCTGATCGCCTGGATAGGCCTGGCGCCATTGCTGCTGGTGCGGGTACTGGAAATGCCGCCGCTGGAATATGGCCTGTGGCAGATACCGGTGTTCTCGGCAGTCATCGCCGGCAATCTGATTCTTGACCGCTTGCTGCAGACTCATTCGCTGACGCAATTGATTCAACTGGCGCTCTGGCCGTTCTGTCTGGGCCTTCTGTTTCTGGCCGCGTGCGCATTGCTCGGTGCGGGGCTTGGACCGGTGGTGGCGAGTCTGTCGCTGTACGCCGTCGGGCTGGGCATGAGCAATGCGGCGGTGTATCGCCTGGCACTGTTTGCCAGCGACGACAGCAAAGGTCTGGTGTCGGCGCTGACCGGCATGATTTCGATCGCCGTCATGGGCCTTGGCGGTTCGCTGATTGCTGCCATCGGTGGCGGCAGCCGTCTTGAATACTTCGCTCTCTGGGCCGCATTCGGCGGGCTGATGTGCCTGCCCATGGTTTACCGGCTCCTGCAAACCACCACATCTGATGTGGCCTCGCCTCAGTAAGGAACACTGATGACTCACCTACCCTATGCCGACGCGCTGTGCGCGTTGACGCAACCCTATTGTGCGGATTCAGCCGCGCCTGATCTGTTTGATCGGGCGATGACTGAAATCAGCCGCTTTCATTGCGAGCACACTCCGGGTTACGCCCATTGGCTAAACGCCCATGGACTGACGCCGCAGGACCTCGACAATCTCAATGACTGGTCGCGTCTGCCGCCGATCTTTGCCAGTTTCTTCAAGCAACACCTGCTGCTGAGCAGCACCGGCGCAGACGCCCTGGAACTGACTTCGTCGGGCACCAGCGGGCAGAAAAGCCGGATGCGTTACGACGAACGCAGCCTGGCTCGCGCGCAGTTCATGGTTGCGCAGATCTTCCGCCATTACGCCTGGGACACTCCCGATAGTCCGTGCAACTACCTGCTGTTGAGCTACGAACCCGAAGGACGCATTACCTTGGGCACCTCGTTTACCGACCAGTTTCTCTGTCGGTTTGCCCCGGTCAATCGCGTGGTCTACGCCTTGCGTAACACTGGTCGCGGCCATCAGTTCGATGTATTCGGCGTGATCGCCGCCTTGCAGTCATTCGCTGAAGAAGGCTTGCCGGTACGGATTTTCGGCTTCCCGGCGTTTCTCTGGCAGACCCTGCAACGCATGCAGGCTACCGCTGTGCAGGATGTGCAATTGCCCGCCGGTTCGCTGGCCTTTTTTGGCGGTGGCTGGAAAACCCAGGCCGCGGAGGAAATTCCCAAACAACAGTTTTACGCCCATATCCATCGGCAACTGGGCATCGAACCGGCCCGCTGCCGCGACGGTTACGGTGCTGTCGAGCACGCCGTGCCTTACATCGAATGCGCCCGTCACCGCTTTCATGTGCCGGTTTATTCGCGAGTGCTGATTCGCGATCCGGCGGATTTTTCCCTGCTGCCCTTTGGCCAACAAGGCCTGCTCGGCTTCGTCTCGCCTTACATCTCCTCCAGCCCGGCCCACGCCGTGGTCATGAGCGACCTTGCCACGCTGCACCCGGGCGCAAGTTGCGGCTGCGGGCTGACCAGCGACTGGTTCGAACTGCACGGCCGCGCCGGGACCACAGCGGGCAGAAGCTGCGCAATGGCCGCCGCCGAATTACTGGGAAGTCACTGATATGTATTTGATCAATGGACAACTGCACCACGCTTATAACCTCGACCAAGCATTGCAAGACCTGCAACAGGCGTTGCCGCAACACTTGGCGAGGGCGCTCGACAGCCGCACAGTCATCGACGCAGTCGCGGGATTTGCCCGGCAGCTGCATGACGCGCACACGGATCTGCCCCTCGACAACGAGCAGCGGCAGGCCCTGATCGATTTCTGCCAACCCGAAGCGCTAGCCTACAAACGCCAGCGTGAGTTGGGCGCCGAAGCCGATTGCCTGCGTCGTTTCGATTATCGCCAGCCACGCTTCGAAGCCTGGCGCCCACTCGGGCTGGTGGTGCACATCACTCCGGCCAACGCGCCGCTGCT
This sequence comes from Pseudomonas sp. H26/SER47-MNA-CIBAN-0231, assembly GCF_040310465.1. Taxonomy (NCBI): domain Bacteria; kingdom Pseudomonadati; phylum Pseudomonadota; class Gammaproteobacteria; order Pseudomonadales; family Pseudomonadaceae; genus Pseudomonas; species Pseudomonas sp. H26/SER47-MNA-CIBAN-0231. Next base: position 188,964 of record NZ_JBEOPW010000008.1, read on the forward strand.
GGCCTTTTGCGCGGTGGTGGAAAGTCTGCTCGCCGGCAACGTCAACTGGTTGCGCCCCAGCCGCAGCGATCAAGGCCTGACGGCGCAACTGCTGCGCGCGTTGGTCGACTGCGATGCCAGCGGACAACTGGCCGGACATGTGGCGGTGATTCCAGCGAGCACCGAGCAGATCGGCAAGCTGTGTAAACCCGCCAACGGGGTTGCAGCGTGGGGTGGCGAAGCGGCCCTGCAAGCGATTCGGCAACAGTTGGTGCCGGGTTGTCGCTGGATCGATTGGGGGCACCGCATCAGCTTCGTCTATCTCACCCCGGAATCGTCTACGCCGGAGGCGCTTGATGCCGTCGCCGACGAAGTCTGCCGACTGGATCAGCAGGCCTGCTCCAGCCCGCAATGGCTGCTGGTGGACAGCGATGATCCGCAGGTTTTGCGCGATATCGGTGAACGCTTGGCGCAGGCCCTGCAACGACGCGCCACGCAATGGCCGGCTCTGGTACCGACAATTCAGGAAGCCTCGCAAATTACCACGCACACGCAGATGGCCCGCCTCGGCCAGAGTTTCGCCGGTCATACCGGGCAAGTGTGGAGCGCCCCGGGCTGGCGGGTGATATGGAGCCATGATCGGCAACTCGCGCCTTCACCGCTGTTTCGCAGCGTACTGCTGCACCCGCTGCCGCAGGCACTGCTGACAGCCACCCTGCTGCCGTGGCGCAACGTCCTGCAAAGCTGCGCGCTGATGTGTGCGCAACCGCGCATTGCCGAGCTTACCCATGCGTTGATCGCTGCCGGTGTCACGCGTATTGCACCGATCGGCAGCATTCACGACGGTTACGCAGGCGAACCCCATGATGGCGTCTATGCGCTGCAACGCTTGAGTCGGCGGGTATCGGTGAGTCTGGCGGCCACGCAACTGCCGAATCAGGCCAGTCTCGATTCACCGCCACTCGCGGCGAAGTCGTGCGCTGCGATCATGAACAAAGAGGCGTTCGTCGCCCAGCCCATCAACGATCAGGCGCAGTTGTATTTCCGCTCCGGAGGCAGCAGCGGCACCCCTGCTCTGGCCGGCTACAGCTATCGCGATTTCGATCGACAGATGCGCGCAACCGCTGACGGTCTGTTCGCCGCTGGTCTTGATCCGGCGCGGGATCGGGTCATGAACCTGTTCTTCTGTGGCGGGCTGTACGGCGGTTTTCTCAGCTTCAGCAAAGCGCTGGAATTGCTTGAGGTGACGCACCTGCCCATGGCCGCCCCCGCTGATGACAATTATCGGGAGATTGCTCAATTGATCATCGACCAACGGGTCAACGTGCTGGTGGGAATGCCCGCCACAGTGCATCGCCTGTTTTTGAATGAGCAGCAGCGGCTGCGCGCTTATGGCGGGGTTGAAAAAGTCTTTCTGGGTGGCGAGCACCTGAGCGAGCAGAACCGTGCATTGCTGCGCAGTTGTGGCGTGTCGAGCATTCGCTCGGCGATCTACGGCAGCGTCGATGCCGGCCCGCTAGGCCATGCCTGCAGGGCTTCGGCGGATGGGGTTTTCCATCTGATGAACGTGATCCAGCACTTGGAAATCGTCGCGTTCGATGAGGATGTGCCGGTGGTCGAGGATCAAGTCGGTCGGCTGCTGGTCACCTCGCTCGCCCGTGAAGGGGGCCAGCGCGTGCAGCGTTATGAGATTGGCGACACCGGGCGCTGGCTGCCGGGCGTCTGCGCCTGCGGGCTGACGTCGCCACGCTTCGAGCTGTTGCAACGCCACGGCAAGCTGTTGCGCATCGGCACTGACTTCATCTCCCTGAGCGAATTGGCGTCGCGGCTGCAAGTGCCGTTTCAGTTGCAGCTGGACCACAGCGCCGAGGGCGTGGAGCGCATGCAACTGCACTGTGAACTTGCAGCCGACATCGCTAAACACCGTCTCGCCGATTACCTGACCCTGACGACCGTCATCGACAGCGGATTGCTGGTGCTGCAGATCGAACAATGCCCGCCCGAGCACTTCGTTCAAAACAAACACAGCGGCAAGACGCCGCTGGTCATTGACGCCCGCCGCTGACGCTTGCCGTGAGCTGGCTCATTCGAATCAAGAAGAATACACCGTGAAAACAACCGACCCGATTAGCGAATTGATGGGTTTTGCCCGCAAGCATTCGCCCTTCTACAGGAACAGCCTCGCCGATATTCCCGAGGCAATAAGCTCGCTGTGCGAACTGCCACTACTTGATCCGGCAGACTTCTGGAAAGACAGCGCGGATCTGGCGCAATGGCCGGTTCTGACCGCCCCGATTGCCCACGCCTTGGTCTTCAAGACTGGTGGCTCAACCGGCGGCGGCAGGCTCTCCGTATATGCCCGCACGGAATGGCAACGCACAGTGGAAGCTTTCGGTCGCAGTCTGAGCGAGCAATTCAGCTCCGGCGACCGTGTCGCCAATCTGTTCTTCGCTGGCGACCTCTACGCCAGTTTCCTGTTTATCCACGATTCACTGGCCCATGTGGAAACGGCTATTACCGAGTTTCCGTTTACCGGCGAAGTCGACCCGCCAATGCTGGCCGATGCCATCGTGCAACACCGGATCAACGTGTTGGCTGGCTTGCCTGCGCAACTTTTGACCTTCGCCAGTTGGCTCCAACACCGCGGCCTTGCGCTGCCCTTGGTTGATACCGTGCTTTATGGCGGGGAGAGTCTGTTTGCCTCACAACGCCAGCTCCTTGAGCAAGTGCTGCCCAACGCGCGCATTGCCTCGATCGGCTACGCCAGTGTCGATGGCGGATTCATTGGTGCCAGTCATCGTGACTGCATCGAAGGAGAACATCGCACACCTGACGGCCACGTGCTGCTGGAGATTGTCGATCAGCACAGCGGCGCAACGATCGAGGCCTGCGATCAAACCGGTCTGCTCGTATTGACCAATCTGCATCGCCGCTTGATGCCGTTGATCCGCTATCCCGTCGGAGATCTTGCGTGCTGGCGAGAGCCGTCGGGCACTGCGCAACGCAAATTCGCCCTGCGCGGGCGCAGCGGCAGCAGCCAGCGTGTGCGGGTCGGCATTCTGTCGCTGATGACCGATGAAATCAGCGAAAGCGTACGGAGCATCACTGGCAGCAACGATTGGCAGTTATTGATCGAACACGACGACGGCAGGGATCTGTTGACGGTGAAATACGTAGTCAACGAAGGATCGACCCGCATCAAGGACAGACTCGAGGCCCGCTTGATCGAACTGTATCCGCAGATACCACAACTGCGAGGCGCCGGGTTATTGCAGCTGCGTATACAGAGCTGCCGCTTCGAGGACCTTGCGCGCCATCCTCGCGCAGGGAAAAGCCTGCGGATCGTCGATTTACGCTGCTACGACCGACATGACAGGGAGGTGCGTGATGGAAGCGTTGATCCTGCGCAATTACCGTGACACCGACGCCACGGCAGTCAGCCAGCTGTTTCGCGAGGTCTATGGCGATCATTACGTGCAAAGCGACGTCTACCTGCCCTGCCTGATCAATCAGAACCACGCAGCCAAGCGCTGGCACTCACTGGTTGCGGTCGAGGGTGAACGGATTCTTGGCCATGCCACTTTGTATCGGCAGAGCGAAAGCTCGCACGATGCCGAACTGGCCTTGAGCGTCGTACATCCCGATACCCGCGGAAAGAACATTGCCACGCGCCTGGGCGCGCAACTGCTGACTCATGCACAGGCGTTGGGTTGTCGCAGCGTTTCGATCAAACAGGTCACCCACCACCCCTATACCCAACGCATGGCTATCGGTCTCGGTTTTCATAACACCGGACTGTTGCCGGACTATGTCCGCTCACCCTTTGGCGGCAAAACACCGGAGTCGATCGTCTTGGGTGTCCGCGCCATAGACGGCTATCAGCGTCCGCTGCCGGAGCAGCCGTGGCCAACCCGCTACCGTGCGTTCATGGAGCGTATGACGGCGGCGTTTGGCTGTTCGCCCAGCGCAGCATGCTGGCGCGGGCCCTCGGTTCAAGTTGAACAACACGGCAATCGCCATGAAATGCTCGTGGAAAAACTCGAACCGGAACTGCTCGATCAGTTGCGAACGCTGCCCGGGCATTGGCTGATTTCGATTCGTTTGCAGCTGTCTCGACAGTTTGCCGTGGATCTGCACAGTCTTAACGCCATCGGTTTTGCTTTCACCGGTCTGGCGCCTGCGCAAGACAATCGAGGAGGCTGGCTGACGTTGTTTCATCGCGGTTACCGCACGCGCAAGCTGACATTGCATTGCCCGCACATGCAGCAGTTACACGACCAGGCACAACGTCAAACCACCGGGCGAGCCATGGCTGCGGTGTAAACAGCCCGAGCCCGCACACGGATGAGCGGGCTTCACCAGCCGATGTCAGGCCTTGGCTGTCAGGCCTTTGTCGGACGGAACTGCCGCATTGCCTTCACCATAGGTCTTGAGATTCTGCAGGACGTAAATGGCTTTCTTGAATTCGGGGATCAGGCTCTTGCCGTAGTAATTGCCATTGAGACTGTTGGTCTGGATGGCATCGAGCTGCGTGGCGAAATATTCCAGCGCGTTGAACTTGGCGTCGGGGTCTTTCTGCACACCGAAGCGGTCGAATTTGTCGCCGGCATTGAGCAAGGTGATTGAGGTGATCTCGGAAATCAGGCCGCGCCCGCGCAGGAATTCGCTGAGGTTGCCCAACTGCTTTACGGAGACGTTGGCTGGATCAAAGCCCTTGATCTGCTTGCGCAAACCCTGTTTGTCCATCTCCGCGACGTTAAGCGCATTCGGATCGTTGCCGACCAGGGTCAGCATCTGCTGCACCTTGACGCTCTGCGAAACCTGCTTTTTCGCGCCGGTATCACGGACCATTACGCCCGCCTTGCTTTCCCAGGCGCCGGTATAGCCGATCGTCATGCGAGGATTCCTTGTGCAATGAGCATGAAATGTCCTTGTTCCAACCAATTGAATGGGCGCGAGTATCGGCCGCTTCGCCTGATCCAACCAACCCTTTTGTGCGCTTTTTTACAAATCTCGTACATTCATGACACTGAGCTTAAGGCCCGCAAACATTGCTTCAGAGCCGTCATCAGGATGTAACAACTGTGGCGATTGCGGGGGATGTACCAATCCCGATACCAACCGGTCATCGCCCTGAGTTCTTTCGGCACGCAAGTACCTAAAGCTTCCGCCCGTAACGACGATACGCTGTGATACCCGCCCTGTTTTATTCCTGCCCTCCAACAAAAAGCCGCTCAAGGATCAGTTCCATGCCCGCACTGCGCACTATTCAGGCTCGCTACACGCTGTTTCTGATTCTGTTCATCCTGTTGTTGTCCGTGCTGACCGTGGTCGGCATCAGCCAACTGGTCGCACCGACCCTGCGCGATACCGAAGAGAAGGTCGTGCTCAACCGCATCGCCGAAGTCGCCGTGCAGATTCAGGGCGAACTGAACAAGGTGCAGGCGCAGCAACGCAGCATCACCCAGACCATCCCCCTGCTCGACAGCGCCGCCATCGACGTGGTGCTGCCAGGACTGGTGGATCAGTACGGCGAACTGAAAGTCTTTGGCGGCGGTATCTGGCCGTTGCCGGGCCAGCGCGAAGCCGGGCGCAACAAGTTCAGCACCTTCTGGCACCGCGATGCCTCGGGTCAGCTCAAGGTCAATACCTTCTGGAACAGCGACGCCGCACCGAACTACTACGACCAGAGCTGGCACAAGGGCGGCATGGCCACCCCGCGCGGCCAGTGCGCGTGGGCCGCTGCCTATAAGGACGACGCCAGTGCCGAGCCGCGCACCAACTGCGCCATGGCGATCTACAAGAACGGCAGTGCCTGGGGTGTTTCGACCATCGACGTGACCCTGGGCTTCTTCAACGATTTGGTAGCGCGCAAGGAAAAAGACCTTAACGCCGAAATGCTCATCGTCGAGGCTGACGGCAAGATCATCAGTAACAGCTCGCGCATCAGCGGCCCGATCGTGTTGAAGAACATCAGCGAACTGGCGGCCAGCTCGACCTTCATCAATCAGATCAAGAACGGCCTGCAGAACCGCGATAAAGCGCAACGCGTCGAGTTCGACAACAACGGTGAAGACGCCACCTTCTTCATGCGCCCTATCGAGGGCACACCGTGGTTCCTCGCCACTGCCCTGCCGACCAAGATGCTCACCGCCCAGCGTGACGATGTGCTCAACAGTCTCAGCCTGATCCAGATTCCGCTGGTGATCCTGCTGGTGCTGTTGCAGGTTTACGCGATTCGCAAACTGGTACAGCGCATGAAGGCTCTGAAAGCCAACATCGATTCACTGTCCAGCGGTGACGCCGACCTGACCCGTCGCATCACCATTCGCGCTGAGGACGAACTGGGCGCCATCGGCCATTCGGTCAACACCTTCATCGTCTATTTGCAGAACATGATCGGCGAAGTCACCCAGGCCACCGGCGCCATGGCTTCCAGCCTCGACAACCTGCAGCGCACCTCGGCACATACCGGCCAGATTCTGCTGCGTCACGCTTCGGAAACCGATCAGACCGTCACCGCCATCAACGAAATGAGCTCGACTGCTGAAAGCGTCGCGCAAAACGCCGCTGAAACCGCTGCGTTCACCCAGCGTGCCAATGAGAACGCAGACCGCTCGCGCGTTGTCGTCGGGGAAGCGACCAACAGCGTGGTCGCGCTGATCGACGAAGTGGCCAGCGCTACACACAAAGTTGAAAACATGCAGCAGGACGCACAGCGCATCACCGAAATCCTCGGCGTCATCGGCGCGATTGCCGGGCAGACCAACCTGCTCGCCCTCAACGCCGCGATTGAAGCGGCCCGGGCCGGTGAACAGGGGCGCGGCTTTGCGGTGGTGGCGGATGAAGTCCGCGCCCTCGCCGCCCGCACTCAGGCCAGCACTTCGGAAATCAACGAAATGTTGACCCGTCTGACCCAAGGCGTGAGTTCGTCGGTCAGCGCCATGGAAAACACCCAGGCCAGTTGCCAGTCCGCCGCTGACGCCACCGCCCGAGTCAACTCGGGGCTGGACGAAATGGCCGGTTCGGTCAGCCACATCAACAGCCTCAGCACGCAGATCGCCACCGCCGCCGAACAACAAAGCGCGGTCACCGAAGAGATCAACCGCAGCATGGTGCAGATTCGCCACATGGTCGATGAACTGGTGCAGAGCGGCCACGCCAGCGAGCTAAATACCCGCCAGTTGCTCGAAGCCAACAGCCGCGTGAGCGCGATCATGGGGCGGTTCAAGGTCAGTTAAGCCAACCGCGACCACGGGGTTTTGGCCTTTACGCCAGTCCCCTGTGGGAGCGAGCCTGCTCGCGAAAGCGATTTTTCAGTCACTGTTTCTGCGGCTGGTCGACCGCATTCGCGAGCAGGCTCGCTCCCACATTGGTTCGGCTGTCTTGTAGCAACTGGAAACACTCAGTTGATGCCGGGATGGAAAAACCGGTCAAAATGCGTTCTTGCTGACCTTCACCGAGTCGAGAGCCCATTCCCATGCGAAGCCAACTGCGTCTGCTCACCCTGAGCGCCCTGTTCATCTCCTCCCTGGCGCAAGCCGCCGAGCTGATCCCGATCGAAGTGCACCGCGATGCCAATTGCGGCTGCTGCAAAAAGTGGATCAGCCATCTCGAAGCCAATGGCTTCAAAGTCGAAGATCACGTCGAAAGCGACATGAGCAGCTTTAAACAGCAGCACGGCGTACCACCGCGTCTGGCGTCCTGCCACACGGCGATCATCAATGGCAAATTCGTCGAAGGCCATGTGCCGGCCGATCAGGTGCTTGCGTTGAGCAAGCGCGACGATCTGCTGGGTGTGGCTGCACCGGGCATGCCAATGGGCTCGCCGGGCATGGAAATGGACGGCATGAGCGATGCGTACCAAGTGATCGGCCTGAAGAAGGACGGCGCTGACGTGGTAGTGGCGGACTACCCGGCCCGTTGATGGGGGCAGCCTACTTCGGCCTGTTCTTTGCTGCGTTTGGCGCGGCGACATTGTTGCCGTTGCAGTCCGAGGCGCTGCTGGTCGGCCTGATCGTCAGCGAGCGTTACTGGCTGTGGGGTTTGCTCGCGGTAGCGACGCTGGGCAACGTGCTCGGTTCGCTGGTCAACTGGTGGCTGGGCCGTGGCATCGAGCGCTTTCAGGATCGACGCTGGTTCCCGGTCAGCCCAAAGCATATGGCCAAGGCGCGCAAGCACTATGAGCGCTATGGGCATTGGTCGCTGCTGCTCAGTTGGCTGCCGGTGATCGGCGATCCGCTGACCTTGATAGCAGGCGTCATGCGCGAACCGCTCGGGCGCTTTCTGTTGATCGTCACCCTGGCCAAAGGCGCGCGCTATGGCGTGCTGGCCTTGCTGACCCTAGGCTGGCTCGGTTGAACCAACCCTCAGTGTGATTGCCTTTGTTTAACGTCGGCGTAATCCCGACCTTCCAGAGTCGGCCAATTTTCAAGGAGTTTGTGCTTATGTCCGTCACGCTTTCCCGCTGGCTGCCCGGCCTCGTCCTCAGCGCTGCCTTGCCGTTAATGGCGCAAGCGGCCACTGAAACCGCCCCCGTCGAAGGGCCTGCCTACGGCCCGGAGCTGCAGGGTTTCCAATATCCCTACACGCTTAAACATTTCGTCTTCGAATCCCAGGGTCAGAAACTGCAAATGGGTTACATGGACGTCGCCGCCAATGGCAAGGCCAACGGCCGCACCGTGGTGCTGATGCACGGCAAGAATTTCTGCGCAGCGACCTGGGACAGTTCGATCAAAGCCCTGAGCGATGCCGGCTACCGCGTGATTGCGCCGGATCAGATCGGCTTCTGTACATCCAGCAAACCTGAGCACTATCAGTACAGCTTCCAGCAACTGGCGACCAACACCCAGCAATTGCTCAAGGCGTTGGGCATTCAGAAAGCCACTGTGCTCGGCCACTCCACCGGCGGCATGCTCGCCACCCGTTATGCGCTGCTGTTCCCGGAGCAGGTCGATCAATTGGCGATGGTCAACCCGATCGGTCTGGAAGACTGGAAAGCCCTCGGCGTTCCCTATCGCACCGTCGATCAGTGGTATCAGCGTGAGTTGAAAGTCACGGCCAAGGGCATTCGCGACTATGAGCGCACCACTTATTACGACGGCCGCTGGAAGCCGGAATTCGATCGTTGGGTCGACATGCTCGCCGGCCTGAGCAAAGGTCCGGGCAAGACCCAGGTCGCGTGGAACTCGGCGCTGATCTACGACATGATCTTCACCCAGCCGGTGTACTACGAGTTCAAGGACCTGAAGATGCCGACCCTGTTGCTGATCGGCACCTCAGACACCACCGCCATCGGCAAGGACCTCGCACCGCCGGAAGTGAAAGCGAAAATCGGCCACTACGAGGTGCTCGGCAAACAGGTCGCCAAGCTGATTCCGCAGTCGACGCTGATCGAATTTCCGGGCATGGGTCATGCGCCACAAATGGAGGAACCGGAAAAATTCCATCAGGCGCTGCTCGGCTGGCTGGGCAAGACTCCTTCCGCTCCATGATGAGGCAAGCCGATGACGGTGCAGATTGCAGTGATCGATGACTGGCAGGACGTGGCACGCGACGTGGTCGACTGGTCCGTGCTGGAGAGCATCGGTGAAGTGACCTTTGTGCATGATTACCCGGCCGACAACGCGGCACTGGCCGAGCGCCTCGGCCAGTACGAGGTGATCTGCGTCATGCGCGAACGCACGCGCTTCGACGCCGACTTGCTCGGGCGCTTGCCCAATCTGAAGTTGCTGGTCACCGGCGGCATGCGCAATGCCGCGCTGGACATGCCGGCCGCTGCAGCGCTGGGCATCAAGGTCTGCGGCACTGACAGCTACAAACACGCCGCGCCGGAACTGACCTGGGCGCTGATCATGGCGGCCACCCGTGATCTGGTGAAGGAAGCCAATGCCCTGCGCGCCGGCCATTGGCAACAGGGCCTCGGCGGGGATCTGCACGGCAAGACCCTGGGTATTCTCGGTTTGGGCAGCATCGGCCAGCGGGTCGCGCAATTCGGTCAGGTGTTCGGCATGCGGGTGATTGCCTGGAGCGAAAACCTCACGGCCGAACGCGCTGAACAGGCCGGCGTGACGTACGTCAGCAAGCAGCAATTGTTCGAGCAGGCCGACGTGCTGTCGGTGCATCTGGTGCTCAGCGAACGCAGTCGCGGTCTGGTTGATGCGCAAGCGCTGGAGTGGATGAAACCGAGCGCGCTGCTGGTTAACACTGCTCGCGGGCCGATCGTCGATGAAGCGGCGTTGATCAAGGCGCTACAGAAACGGCGCATTGCCGGGGCAGCGCTGGACGTGTTCGAGCAAGAGCCTTTGCCGGCCCTGCACCCGTTTCGCACGCTGGACAATGTCCTCGCCACGCCCCATGTGGGCTATGTCAGTCGGCAGAATTACGAGCAGTTCTTCCGGCAGATGATCGGGGATATTCAGGGATGGGCAGCCGGGGAGCCGGTGCGTCTGTTGAATTGAGTCCATCACTTTAAAGTTGAGTTGCTGCAACAGGCCTCTTCGCGAGCAGGCTCGCTCCCACAGGTTGTACGCGTTCCAATGTGGGAGCGAGCCTGCTCGCGAAGGTCTCATCTCAGATACCGCTCTGAAATACCCTCGCACCACAACGGTGCAACCGGCCCATCCCCTAGCGCAAAACCGTGACTACCCAGTCACCGTTTTGGCCCACTTCGACCGAAAAACATGCCCTTCGTCGGAGCGTTTCCCCTCCTGAACCCTCGCTTACATTCCGACACAACCGATTGTCGAACAATTTACCCATTTGCCCCGACCCGCTCTAGGATCTGGCCTAGACTGATTTTTCAGTGGCCAAACCACTCGGTCATACCGACGAAAAAAAGTCGAAACTTTTGCTTCACGCCACAGGTCATCAGAACAACTGGGCGAAAGCGACTGGTGTAATCCTTGCAACGGCCTCACCACCCATTCTGCTTGCGCGTGTTGGGTCAGCATTTGCTCACCGATGCGTGGCGCCTTTGCGCCCGGCCACAGGACTTGGCCACGAAACAGCTTGTTCGAGACAAGAATCAGATCACACACGGGAGATACATATGATCAGTGCGGCATTGGATATTCAGGGAGAGCGTGCTCACCAGTCGCTTGGAGAATCGAGCACCATCAGTGTTCCCGGCAGCCGACAGATCAACGTACCCGGCACCAAGACGCTTGCTCCGGTAGCAAGCCAGAATCCCAACAAGAAAAAAGTGTTGTTTGTGACTTCGGAAATCGCCGATCTGGTCAAGACCGGCGGCCTCGGTGACGTCTCCGCCGCCCTGCCCCGGGCCATGGCCCATCTGCATGATGTGCGGGTGCTGATCCCCGGTTATCCGCAAGTGGTGCACAGCGAAAACCCGATTCACATCATCGGCGAGCTGGGTGGCCACGCTGCGCTGCCACCTTGCAAGATCGGACGCATGGACATGCCCGATGGCCTGGTGATCTACGTGTTGATCTGCCCTGAACTCTACGAGCGTGAAGGTGGCCCTTACGGCGCCAACAACGGTCGCGACTGGCCGGACAACCATATCCGCTTCGCCCGTCTCGGCCTGGCCGCTGCCGACATCGCCGCCAATCTTGCGCAAATTCACTGGCGCCCGGATCTGGTGCACGCCCATGACTGGCCGGCTGGCCTCGCGCCCGCTTACATGCACTGGCGCGGGCAGCGCACGCCAACGCTGTTCACCATTCACAACCTCGCCTACCAGGGCGTGACCAGCCTCGGTTCCTGCCCGGAGCTGGGGATTCCCACCCATGCCCTGCAACAGGAAGGCATGGAGTTCTACGGCAAGATGTCGTTCCTCAAGGCCGGCATGGCCTATTCGAGCCACATCACCACCGTCAGCGCGACGTATGCGCAAGAGATCACCACCCCGGACTTCGGCTGCGGCCTCGACGGTTTCCTTGCCGCCAAGACCCAGCAAGGCCTGCTCAGCGGTATCCCGAACGGCATCGACGAGAGCTGGGATTCGGCGACCGACCCGCACCTGTTTGCCCCGTTCGCCATCGGCGACTGGGAAGGCAAAGCGGTCAACGCCGCCCACGTCCGTGAGCTGTTCGGCCTGAATGACTCTACCGGCCCACTGTTCGCCGTGGTTTCGCGCCTGGTCTATCAGAAAGGTCTCGACCTCACCGAAGCGGTGTCCGAATTCATCGTGCAGAACGGTGGTCAGATCGCGATCATTGGTCGCGGCGAGCCGGAAGAAGAGCAAGCCATGCGTGAACTGGCCCTGCGCTTTCCTGGCCAGATCGGCGTACGCATCGGCTTCAACGAAACCGATGCCCGACGCATGTTCGCCGGCAGCGATTTCCTGCTGATGCCGTCGCGTTACGAACCATGCGGCCTGAGCCAGATGTACGCCCAGCGTTTCGGCTCGCTGCCGGTCGCGCGCAACACCGGCGGTCTGGCCGACACCATCGAAAACGGCGTCACCGGTTTCCTCTTCGATGAGTCCACCGTTGATAGCTATAAAGAAGCCCTGAGCCGCGCGTTCAAGGTCTTCGCCTTCCCGGAACTGCTCAATGCCATGCGCTGCCGCGCCATGGCTGCACCGTTCAACTGGAGCAAAGCGGTTGAACCGTACGCCGAACTTTACGAACAACTGGTCGCCAAGGCGTTGGGTAAAGCCAGCCACAAATAACCAGGGAGTTGCAGAAAATGCCGTCAAGGACCCAAGAAACCTGGCCCCACGGCGCGATCATGCTGGATGCCGAGCACACGCAATTTGCGTTGTGGGCGCCTGACGCGTTCTACGTCAGTGTGGAACTGGAGGATGGAAAATCGTTGCCCATGCTGCCTCAGGGCGACGGTTGGTTTGTAATCAAGGCCAATTGCCCGGCGGGCAGTCGCTACCGTTACTGCATCGATGGCGAACTGGAGGTGCCGGACCCGGCCTCCAGAGCGCAGGATGGTGACCTTGACCGCCACAGCGTGGTGGTCGACCCCCATGCCTATCAATGGCGGCACACGACCTGGAATGGTCGGCCGTGGAGTGAGGCGGTCATTTACGAGCTGCACGTCGGTGCGCTCGGTGGATTTGCCGAAGTCGAACAGCATCTGGCGCGGCTGGTGGCGCTGGGCATCACCGCCATCGAACTGATGCCGCTGGCGCAATTCCCCGGTGATCGCAACTGGGGCTATGACGGGGTGCTGCCCTATGCACCGCAAGCCTCCTACGGCACACCGGAACAACTCAAACACCTGATCGACACCGCCCACGGCCATGGCCTGGCGGTGATTCTCGACGTCGTCTACAACCACTTCGGTCCCGATGGCAACTACCTGCATCGTTACGCCAAAGGCTTTTTCCGCGAGGACAAGCACACGCCATGGGGCGCGGCGATCGATTTCCGCCGTCCGGAAGTGCGTGAGTTCTTCATCGAAAACGCATTGATGTGGCTGCTCGAATACCGCTTCGACGGCCTGCGTCTGGATGCGGTGCACGCGATTGAAGATCCCGACTTCCTCAGCGATCTGGCCCGACGCATTCGCCAGCAGATAGACCCGACCCGGCACGTCTGGCTGACCGTCGAGAACGAGCTGAACCAGTCGAGTCTGCTGGAAAACGATTACGACGCGCAGTGGAACGACGACGGTCATAACGCGTTGCACGTGCTGCTGACCGGCGAAACCGACGCCTATTACGCTGACTATGCTGCGCAGCCCACCGAGCAACTGGTGCGCTGCCTGAGTCAGGGCTTCGTGTTCCAGGGCCACATCACTCGCCATGGCGAACCTCGCGGCGAGCCGAGCGAACATCTGCCCTCCACTGCTTTCGTGCTGTTCCTGCAGAACCATGACCAGATCGGCAACCGTGCCTTTGGCGAACGCCTGCATCAGCTCGCCGACCCGCGTGCGGTACAAGCGGCGACGGTGTTGTTGCTGCTGTCGCCGATGATTCCACTGATGTTCATGGGCGACGAGTTTGCCGCCGAGCAACCGTTCCTGTTTTTCACCAGTCACCACGGTGAACTGGCGGAACTGGTGCGTGAAGGTCGGCGCAACGAGTTCGCCGCATTCAGTGCCTTTACCGATCCGCACAAGCGCGAACAGATCCCCGATCCGAATGCCGAAAGCACTTTCCACGCTTCGCAGCCGCGATTGTCCGGCAGCGGCACGCCATTGCAACAGCAGACCCAAGAGCTCTATCGGCAACTGCTCAAGTTGCGGCACCAATACATCATTCCCAACCTCTCCGGGACCCAGGCTCTTGGCGCGCAGATGCTCGGCTATGGCGCGGTCAGCGCACGCTGGCGACTGGGCAACGGCAGTGAGCTGCGAATTGACCTGAACCTCAGTGACACGCCAGTGGTCAACCCTGCACAGACCGATACCGAGTGGCTGTTTCAACAGCCAGCCGCGATCGAGCTGTCGGACCCGAACCAACTGCCGGCGTACACCGCGCTCGTCAGCCTCACGGCCGCACCCGTTATGCACCCCCTGGATGGAGAGCGCCTATGAGCGATGCGCAACTGGAAATACTCGCCAGTCGAGCCGGCCTTGCCGTCGACTGGATCGACGCCAACGGGCGTCAGCAAAAAGTCGCTCCCGCTGTGTTGCGCAATGTCCTGATCGGACTCGGCCACCCCGCCAGCACCGCGCAAGAAATCGATGCCAGCCTGCTGGAATTGCAAGAAGTCCAGCAAGACCGCCATTTGCCACCCCTGCTGACCTGCGACGTGGGCGTTGCCCTCGACCTGAGTCGCTACTTCTCACCGGAAACCCCCTGCGAAATCCATCTTGAAGACGGCTCGCAGATGAACCTGAAGCTGGACAACGAAGCCATGTTGCCCGGCTTGATTCCGGTCGGTTACCAGCAAGTGCATATCGCCGATCAGTATTTCACGCTCGCCGTGGCGCCTGAACGCTGCTTCAGCGTCGCCGATGCGGTCGATAGCCCGATCCCGCGCGCCTGGGGTCTGAGCGCCCAGTTGTATTCGCTGCGCCGTCCGGGTGACGGTGGTTTTGGCGACACCCAGGCGCTGGAGGAACTGGTTCGTGTAGCGGGCGAACGTGGCGCCGATGCGCTGGCGATCAGTCCGATGCACGCGATGTTCAGCGCCGACAATGGCCGCTACAGCCCCTATTCGCCGTCCAGTCGTTTGTTTCTCAATTCACTGTATGCCGCGCCGGGGAGCATTCTCGGCGAACGCGCGTTGCGTGATGCAATTGATGCCAGTGGCCTGGCCGCGCAGTTCGAGCAGCTGGAAAATCTCAAGCTGATCGACTGGCCGACCGCTGCCGAAGCCAAGCAGAAACTGCTGCAAGCCTTGTATGACGGTTTCGTCGCTGGCGAGCATCCGCTGCACGCCGACTTCGCCAGTTTCCGCCATGCCGGTGGCGAAGCGCTGGAGAACCATTGCCGCTTCGAAGCGATTCAGGAAATGCGCGCTGCTCGTGGCGAAAGCCTCGACTGGCGCCAATGGCCAGAGCACTGGCACGACCCACGCGGCGCGGCGCTCGGCGCGTTTGCCGAGGAATATGCCGAGCGCATCGGTTATTTCGCCTTCTGCCAATGGCTGATCCATCGCTGCCTCGAACGCGCCCAAACTGCTGCGCGCAGTGCTGGCATGGGGATCGGTCTGATCGCCGACCTCGCGGTCGGTGCTGACGGTGCTGGCAGTCAGGCCTGGAGTTTCCAGGACGAATTGCTCGCCTCGCTGACCGTAGGCGCACCGCCGGACATCCTCAATCGCAGCGGCCAGGGCTGGGGCATTTCCGCGTTCTCGCCGGAAGGGCTGATCCGCAACGGTTTCCGCGCCTTCATCGACATGCTGCGCGCCAACTTCGCCCACGCCGGTGGCTTGCGTATCGACCATGTCATGGGCCTGCAACGCCTGTGGGTGATTCCCAACGGCGCCGCTCCGGCGGATGGCGCCTATCTGTATTACCCGTTCGACGACATGTTGCGCCTGCTGACCCTGGAATCCCATCGGCATCAGGCCATTGTGCTCGGCGAAGACCTCGGCACGGTACCGGAAGGCCTGCGGGAAAAACTCGCCGCGCGTTCGATTCTGGGCATGCGCGTGTTGTTGTTCGAACAGGACAACACCCGTTTCAAACCGATTCTTGACTGGCCGGATGATGCCTTGGCGACCACCAGCACCCATGACCTGCCGACACTTAATGGTTGGTGGCATGGTCGTGACATCGACTGGAATGCACGCCTGGGTCTGGTCGATGCCAACGGCGAAATCGACTGGCGTCGGCATCGTGAGCGTGAACGCGAAGGCCTGCGCGATGCGCTGCGCCAGGATCCGCAGAACTTCCGCGAAGAGTCCCACGAAGCCGATCAAGTGGTCGATGCCAGTGTGCGTTTCCTCGGCCACACCCGCGCGCCGCTGGTCCTGCTGCCGCTGGAAGATGCCTTGGGTATCGATGAACAGCCGAATCTGCCTGGCACCACCGATTCACATCCGAACTGGTCGCGACGTTTGCCCGGTCCCAGCGAAGCGTTGCTGGACGGCCCCGATGCCGCCCGCCGCCTGGAACTGCTGGCCTGCGCGCGCCTTCAAGCCTCTGAGCGTGACCAATGAATCAACAGCAAATCCAGCCACTGCGCGCCACCTTGCGCCTGCAATTTCATAAGGGTTTTACCCTCGAACAAGCGGTGCCACTGGTGCCGTACTTTGCCCGCCTCGGCATCAGCCATATCTACGCCTCGCCCCTGCTGGCGGCGCGCGCCGGTTCCATGCATGGCTACGATGTAGTCGACCCGACCCAGGTCAACCCTGAGCTGGGCGGCGAGCCGGCATTGCGCCGACTGGTCAGCACCCTGCGTGAACACAACATGGGCCTGATCCTCGACATCGTTTCCAACCACATGGCCGTGGGCGGCAATGACAACCCGTGGTGGCTCGACCTGCTCGAATGGGGACGCCTGAGCCCGTACGGCGAATTCTTCGACATTCAGTGGCACTCGCCGGACCCGTTGATGGAAGGCCAGTTGCTGCTGCCGTTCCTTGGCAGTGATTACGGCGTGGCGTTGCAGGAAGGCACGCTGAAGCTGAAATTCAACGCGCAGACCGGGACTTTTTACGTCGAGCATTACGACCACCATTTCCCGATCTGCCCGAACAACTATGGCGAGCTGCTCAAGTCCGACGACACGCTGAAGTCTCTGGCAGATCGCTTCAGCACACTCAGCTACCAGACCGACGCACATTCGCTGGCGATGCCGCTCAAGCAGGAGCTGCGCGAGCTGGCAAGCGATCCGCGTGTTTTGGCCACCATCGAAAGCAATGTTGCTCAATACGATTCGACCACCGACGAGGGCTTCCACAAGCTCCATGAGTTGCTCGAGCGGCAAAGCTATCGCCTGGCCAGTTGGCGCACGGCGGCGGACGACATCAACTGGCGGCGCTTCTTCGATATCAACGAGCTTGGCGGCCTGCGCGTCGAGCGTCCGGCGGTGTTCGAAGCGACCCACGGCAAAATCTTCCAATTAGTCGAAGAAGGTCTGGTCGACGGCTTGCGCATCGACCACATCGACGGCCTCGCCGACCCGCGTGGCTACTGCCGCAAATTGCGCCGTCGCCTTGATCACTTGGCGCCGGGGCGTCATCTGCCGATCTATGTCGAGAAGATCCTCGGCGAGGGCGAAACCCTGCGCCGCGACTGGAGCGTCGACGGCACCACCGGCTACGAGTTCATGAATCAGCTGTCGCTGCTGCAACACGACCCGGACGGCGAACACGTGCTCGGCGAACTCTGGCAGCGCCGCACTGAGCGCCCGGCTGCGTTCATGGAAGAAGCGCAACTGGCCCGTCAGCAGATCCTCAACGGCTCGCTGGCCAGCGACTTTGAAAGTGTCGCGCAAGCCCTGCATCAAGTCGCACGGGATGACTTGATGACCCGCGACCTGACCTTGGGCGCGATTCGCCGCGTGCTGCATGCGCTGATCGTGCACTTCCCGGTTTATCGCACTTACATCAGCGCCATGGGCCGGTCCGAGCAGGACGAAGCGATTTTTCAGCATGCCATGGACGGTGCGCGGCAAACCCTCAGCGAAGCCGACTGGCCGGTGCTCGACTCGGTCGCCAGCTGGCTCGGCGGCACGCCATGGCGCCGCAAGCCGCGTGGGCGCTCGCGCAAGATCCTCAAGCATGCCTGCGTGCGTTTCCAGCAACTGACTTCGCCGGCGGCGGCCAAGGCCGTGGAAGATACCGCGCTGTATCGCTCGGCGGTGCTGCTGTCGCGCAATGATGTCGGTTACAACACCGAGCAGTTCAGCGCGCCGGTCAGCGAGTTCCACGAAGTCAATCAACAGCGCATGGCCGAGTTTCCTGACAACCTGCTCGCGACTGCCACCCATGACCACAAGCGCGGCGAAGACACCCGCGCCCGGTTGGCCGTACTCAGCGAGCGCAGCCATTGGTACGCCGATCAGGTCGAACTGTGGCGCGCCCTCGCCCGCCCGGTGCGCATCGAAGATGACGCGCCTTCCGCTGGCGACGAACTGATCCTCTATCAGGCATTGCTCGGCAGTTGGCCGCTGGACCTGCAGGACGATGACCAGGCCGGTTTCGCCGATTACGCCAAGCGCATCTGGCAGTGGCAACAGAAAGCCCTGCGCGAAGCCAAGCTGCAGAGCAGCTGGAGCGCGCCGAACGAAGCTTATGAAAACGCAGCACAGGCGTTCACGGAAAAGCTGCTGACCGGTGAAGAAGGCGAGTTGCTGCGTGCGGCGCTGAGCAAGACCGTCAACAGCATCGCCGCTGCCGGCGCGCTCAACGGGCTGGCGCAAACCTTGCTGCGCATGACCGTACCGGGTGTGCCGGATCTGTACCAGGGCAACGAGTACTGGGACTTCAGTCTGGTCGACCCGGACAACCGCCGCCCGGTGGATTACGCCGCTCGCGAGCAAGCGTTGCAGGCATCCGTGCCGGGTACCGAACTGCTCAAGGATTGGCGTGACGGGCGCATCAAACAGGCGCTGATCAGTGAGGTGTTGAACCTGCGCAAGGAACACAGCGAGTTGTTCCGTCGTGGCGATTACCAGCCATTGGAAGTGCTGGGCAGTCAGGCGCACAACGTCTTGGCATTCGCGCGTGAACACGAAGGCGTGCGGGCCATTGTCGTAGTGCCGGTGCGTTGCGCGACGTTGCTGGAAAACAGTGCCATCCCGCAGGTCGATGCGCTGCGCTGGGGCGATACGCGGGTGGTTTTACCGTCTGCCGCTTCGGATGCAAACCTGAAGGGACTTTTTGCAAGCAGCGTAGTCACACAAAACAGGGAGCTGAATGTCAGCGAAGCGCTGGGGGATGTCCCGGTCAATCTCTTTATCCAACACTTAACACAAGCATGAGTTCAGTTCAGGAGCATTGCGATGAGCACCGACGATAAACGCATTCGCGAATTCGCCTATCAGATCTGGGAGTCGGAAGGGAAACCTGAAGGCCACGAAGAACGTCATTGGGAAATGGCGCGCAAGCTGGCCGAGGCCGAAGCGCTGGCACCGAAGAAGCCACCGAAAGCGGCGGGCAGCAAAGTGGCTGGCAAGACTACAGCCGCAGCAGCGAAAAGCACCGACGGCAAGACTCCGGCAACCGCCAAAGCCAAACCGGCAACGAAAGCCAAGCCGGCGGCCACGCCCAAAGTAGTCCCGCCGGGCGAAAAGGCTGCCGAGAAAAAGCCGCGAGCCGCGAAGAAGCCTCCGGCGAACTGACCCGATCCATTTTTGAACTGAATGACTGTGTGGCGAGCGTGCTCGCCACAAGGGGTTCTTGCGCCCCGAAGAAAGCCCCTTATTGGGAAAAACACACAATCCTGTGGGAGCGAGCCTGCTCGCGAAAGCGCTAGGTCAGTTCCCGAAGATGTCGGATATGCCGGCGCTTTCGCGAGTAAGCTCGCTCCCACCAGGAAATCTCATTGCCTGAACTGTCCCGTTTTTTGCAGGAGCAATCATGACCCGTCCAAAGAAAGCCGAACCCGCTGCGCACGCCGAGCCGTCGAGAATCCGTGAAGGCCTGCCCTTCCCGCTCGGTGCGACCTGGGATGGTCTGGGGGTGAACTTTGCTCTGTTTTCCGCCAACGCCACCAAGGTCGAGCTGTGCATTTTCGACGATGCCGGCGAGGTCGAGCTCGAACGCATCGAGCTGCCGGAATACACCGATGAGATCTACCACGGCTACCTGCCGGATGCGCATCCTGGCTTGATCTACGGCTACCGCGTATATGGTCCTTATGACCCGGCCAATGGTCACCGCTTCAACCACAACAAACTGCTGATCGACCCGTACGCCAAGCAATTGGTCGGCGAGCTGAAATGGTCGGAGGCGCTGTTCGGCTACACCATCGGCCACCCCGACGCCGACCTCAGTTTCGATGAACGGGACAGCGCGCCATTCGTGCCCAAGTGCAAGGTCATCGACCCGGCGCACACCTGGGGCAACGACCATCGCGTCAGCGTGCCGTGGGACAAGACCATCATCTATGAAACCCACGTGCGCGGCATCAGCATGCGTCACCCGTCGGTGCCGGAAAACCTGCGTGGCACTTTCGGCGGTCTGATGGTCGACGACGTGCTCGAGCACATTCGCAAGCTCGGTGTTTCGTCTGTCGAATTGCTGCCGATCCATGCTTTCGTCAACGATCAGCATCTGCTGCAAAAGGGCATGACCAACTACTGGGGCTACAACAGCATCGCGTTCTTCGCTCCGGACCCGCGTTATCTGGCCAGTGGCAAGATTGCCGAATTCAAGGAAATGGTCGCGCATCTGCACGATGCCAACCTCGAAGTGATTCTCGACGTGGTCTACAACCACACCGCCGAAGGCAACGAGCAAGGTCCGACCCTGTCGATGCGCGGTATCGACAACGCCTCCTACTACCGCTTGATGCCCGACGACAAGCGCTACTACATCAACGATTCCGGCACCGGTAACACCCTGGACCTGAGTCACCCATGCGTGCTGCAAATGGTCACCGACTCCCTGCGCTACTGGGCCAGTGAGATGCACGTTGACGGTTTCCGCTTCGACCTGGCAACCATTCTTGGCCGTTACCACGATGGTTTCGACGAGCGCCACAGCTTCCTCGTCGCCTGCCGTCAGGACCCGGTGCTGCGTCAGGTGAAGATGATCGCTGAGCCGTGGGACTGCGGTCCCGGCGGTTATCAGGTCGGCAACTTTCCGCCGGGCTGGGTTGAGTGGAACGACAAATTCCGCGACACCGTGCGTGCGTTCTGGAAAGGTGACGACGCTCAGCTTGCCGATTTCGCCAGCCGCATGACCGCTTCCGGCGAGATGTTCAACCAGCGCGGGCGCCGGCCGTATTCGTCGGTGAACTTCATCACCGCCCACGACGGTTTCACTCTCAACGATCTGGTGTCGTACAACGACAAGCACAACGAAGCCAACGACGAGAACAACCAGGACGGCAGTAACAACAACCTGTCGTGGAACCACGGCGTCGAAGGCCCGACCGACGATCCGGAAATCAACGCACTGCGTCATCGGCAGATGCGCAACTTCTTCGCCACCCTGCTGCTGGCCCAAGGTACGCCGATGATCGTTGCCGGTGACGAGTTCGCCCGCACTCAGGACGGCAACAACAACGCCTATTGCCAGGACAGCGAGATCGGCTGGGTCAACTGGGACCTGAGCGAGGACGGCAAGGCCCTGCTCAAGTTCGTCAAACGCCTGATCAAGCTGCGCCTGACTTATCCGATCCTGCGTCGCGGACGCTTCCTGGTCGGCGAGTACAACGAAGACATCGGCGTCAAGGACGTGACCTGGCTGGCACCGGACGCCACCGAGATGACCACCGAGCACTGGCACGATGCGCACAACCGCTGCCTCGGGATGCTGCTCGACGGTCGCGCGCAGGAAACCGGCATCCGCCGCAAAGGCGCCGACGCGACCCTGTTGCTGGTGGTCAACGCACACCACGACATCGTCATCTTCACCCTGCCGGAAGTGCCGGATGGCGGCTTCTGGACCTGCATGATCGACACCAATCAGCCGTCGATTCGCGGCCAGGAGCGCTTTGACTTCGGCCATGAATATTCGGTGACCGGGCGTTCGTTGCTGTTGTTCGAACTGCAACGTGACGAAGAAGATTGATATGGACTTTCAACATTATCTGGCCCGCCGTCCGCCAGATTACGCCGACACCAACGCCCTCGGCCGTTGCCTGCGGGCAATGGTCGAGGCCGGCCTCGACCGCTTGCCGTTGCCCGGCAGCGGTCACACGCTGGAGCGCTTTCAGCGTCTATCGGAAGTCGGTGGACACGATTTAGGCCTGTGCAAACTCTATGAGGGCCACACCGACGCGCTGGCGATCATCGAGCAATTGGGCGGTACGCCAACCCCGGGCAGTACGTGGGGCATGTGGGCCGCCGAACCGCCGCAGGCACGGGTGAAAGTCACGCCGGCCGGGCATATGGTGACGCTGAACGGGCGCAAGGCCTGGTGCTCTGGCGCTGCGGTGCTCAGCCACGCCTTGCTTACCGCATGGGACGCGGACGGTCAGCAGCAATTGGTTGCAGTCGCACTCGATCAACCTGGCGTGACCATCACCGATCAAGGCTGGCAAGCGGTGGGCATGGCGGCCACCGGCAGCGTTGAAGTGCTGTTCGACAACGCCGAAGCGCAGGCCATTGGCAACCCCGGTGATTACCTGCAACGGCCGGGGTTCTGGCAGGGCGGGATCGGTATCGCCGCTTGCTGGTACGGCGCTTCACGGCGGATTGCCGAAGGGCTGCGTCAGCATTGCGCGCAACGCGATGAACCGCACGCCCTCGCCCATCTCGGTGCGACTGACACAGCACTGCAAGCGGCAGCCGATGTGTTGCGCTTCAGCGCGCTGCAAATCGATGCGCAACCCGAGGCCGACGCTGAATTGCTTGCTCGTCGCGCCCGCGCGGTGGTCGAACAGTCTGCCGAACAGGTGATGCGCGAAGTCGGCCGGGCGCTGGGTGCCGGGCCGTTCTGTCAGGATCGGCATTTCGCCAGGTTGAGTGCCGACCTGCCGGTGTTTCTGCGCCAGAGTCATGCCGAACGCGACCTTGCTGCACTGGGCCAGCAGATTGCTGGTCAGTCCTGCGAGGTCTGGGCGCTATGAAGGACAACCCGATCGTCGGCCAAGGCACTTCATTGCAGCAATGGCAGGCTTCGCGGCGTCTGGCCGAGCTGCCGGCCATCGACATTCTTGACTTGGTACCGCTGGGCTCGCGAGCGGTGATCATCGCGCCGCACCCGGATGACGAAGTGCTCGGTTGCGGCGGCATCATGCAGTTGCTGGCGGCAGCCGGACGGCCGTTGCAGTTGATTTCGGTCACCGATGGCAGCGCCAGTCACCCCGGCTCGCAGCGCTGGACAGTCGAGCGATTGAGCGTGGTGCGTCCGCAGGAATCAGCCGAAGCCCTGCGGCGCCTCGGCTTGCCGATGCACAGTCTGAAATGGCTGCGCGGCGGTTTTACCGATACCCAAGTGGCGGCGCAGGAAACCGAGTTGAGCGAATTCATCGCCGGTTATCTGCATGCCAGTGATGTGGTTTTCACTACCTGGCGCCAGGACGGTCACAGCGATCACGAGGCCGTCGGCCGCGCCAGTGTCGAGGCGGCGCGACGCGTCGGTGCGACCTGCCATGAACTTCCGGTCTGGACCTGGCACTGGGCAACCCCGGAAGACGCCTCGGTGCCATGGGAACGCGCGCGCAAGATTCTTCTGTCACCCACGCACATCGCGCGCAAACGCCACGCGGCCCACGCGTTCGCCAGCCAGCTGGAAGGCGACCGCGACGTCGGGCTCGGGCCGGTGCTCGCTCCCTATGTGCTTGATCGTTTGCTGCAACCTTTTGAAGTGGTGTTCCTGTGAGCGTCGATGACCGCTATTTCGACGGCCTGTTCGCGGGCAATGACGACCCATGGGCGTTCCGCCAGCGCTGGTACGAACAGCGCAAGCGCGCAATCACCCTCGCCGCCCTGCCGCGTCCGCGCTACAGGTCGGTGTTCGAACCGGGTTGCGCCAACGGCGAACTGAGTGCAGAACTGGCTCCGCGCTGCGACCGCCTGTTGTGCTGCGACACGGCGAGCGCGGCGGTGAAGCTGGCGCGTACGCGCTTGAGCGTGTTCGAGCATGCCGAAGTCCGTCAGGGCCGCCTTCCGGCTGACTGGCCCGAGGAAAAATTCGACCTGATTGTATTCAGCGAAGTCGGCTACTACCTCGACGAAAAAGATCTGACAGAAATGATCCGCCGGATCAGTGAATCGCTGACCGCCGACGGCCAATTGCTGGCCTGCCACTGGCGCCCGCCGATCGAGGGCTGTCCGTTGAATGCACGGCAGGTCCACGATCAGATCCACGATCAGTTGGCTTTGCCGCGTCTTGTGCTGCATCAGGAAGCGGATTTCATTCTCGAACTGTGGAGCCGCGAGCCACGCTCGGTGGCGGCCCTGGAGGGCTTGCGTTGATCGGTATCGTGATTCCCGCGCACAACGAAGAGGCGCTGCTTGATGAATGCCTGCATGCAGCGTTGCGCGCCAGCCAGCATGCACAACTGGCCGGCGAGCCGGTGGAAATACTGGTGGTGCTCGACAGTTGCAGCGATGGCTCGGCGCAGATCGTCAGCGCTTATCCAGTGCTCAGCTTGCAGATCGATGCGCGCAACGTTGGCGAAGCCCGCGCCACCGGTGCGCGCCTGTTGCTCGAGCGCGGTGCCCGCTGGATCGCCTGCACCGACGCCGACAGCCGCGTCGCCGATGACTGGCTGGTGGCGCAACTGGGGCTGGAGGCTGATGCTGTGTGCGGCACGGTCACTGTCGAGCACTGGCACGAATCGATCGATGAGGCGGCGCAGATTCGCTATCACCATCACTATCAGGCCCGCGATGGCCATCGGCACATTCACGGCGCCAACCTCGGTGTCAGTGCCGAGGCTTATCGTCTGGCCGGCGGTTTCAAACCGCTGACCTGTGACGAGGATGTGCAACTGGTGCGTGCGCTGGAGCGCAGCGGCGCCAATATCGCCTGGAGTCACCGTCCGCAAGTGCACACCAGCGCCCGTCTCGACAGTCGGGCCAAGGGCGGGTTCGGTGACTTTCTGCGCAATCTGGCACAGCTGGAATAAAAAATTACGGATCAGATTGATCTGTGACGCGACGAATCGGCTGTCTTGAGCAATACTCTGCCTCGCAGTAATCCAAGGGTTGGAGCGCTGCACCGTTGCTATTCATTTGCCTTCACGGGCCGCGATCAGCGTTGGCTGCTCACGACTGAGGGCGAGATACCACAAGGACGTCGCACTCATGAAATCGTCATTACTCAACGAACACGGCCTGCCGGCACAGATCTGGAACAGCGCGCCGCAACTCGACAATATTCCCGTCATCAACACCCACAGCCTGGTACCCGCCGGCGCCCGCGCCGTGGTCATCGCGCCGCATCCGGGCGACGAAGTGGTCACTTGCGGCGGTCTGCTGCAATTGCTCTCCAGCCTTGGCCATCCCCTGCAATTGCTCTCGATTACCGACGGTAGCGCCAGCCACCCCGGCTCGCGCCAGTGGTCGGAACAACGTCTGAGCGTGTTCCGCCCGCAGGAAAGCGTCGAAGCCCTGCGCCGCCTCGGCCTGCCCATGCACAGCCTGAAGTGGGTGCGCGGCGGCTTTACTGACAATGCACTGAGTGATCAGCAAAGCCAGCTCACCGAGTTCATCGGCCGTTACCTGCGACCGGGCGACGTAGTGTTCAGTACCTGGCGCAAGGACGGCCCGCCGGATCACGAAGTGGTTGGCCGCGCCAGTTTCGACGCGGCGCAGAAGGCCGGGGCGACCTACCACGATGTGCCGGTGTGGGCCTGGCACTGGCCGGAGCGCGAGCAGCAAATGATTCCCTGGGAACGCGCGCGCAAGCTGCGTCTTGACACCTGGACAGTCGCGCGCAAGAGCCACGCCACCCACGCTTACGCCAGCCAGCTCAAGGGCGAACCGGCCATCGGCATCGCCCCGCTGCTGCCGCCGGTGCTGCTGGAGCGGATGCGCTTGCCGTATGAAATCGTCTTCTTCTGAACGGCGGAAGCTCAACATACCTGTGGGAGCGAGCCTGCTCGCGAAAGCGGTGTGTCATGTGTCAGATGTATTGAACGTGATGAAGTCTTCGCGAGCAGGCTCGCTCCCACATTGGCCCAGCAGTGAATCATCGGAAGGAACTGCCACCCCCTCAAACCAGTCGCATGAACAGGCATGGCCCAATTCAGAGGAGTGAACGTGTCCAGCGATCCCAAGCGTCAAGCGGTCGACGCGCCAGTCATTCATCGCCTGCGGGTACTCACGGTCAACACCCACAAGGGCTTCACCGCGCTGAATCGGCGGTTCGTTCTACCGGAGCTGCGCGAAGCGATGCGCAGTACCTCGGCCGATCTGGTGTTTCTGCAGGAAGTGGTGGGTGAGCACGAACGCCATTCCAGTCGTTACAACGACTGGCCGCAGACGTCGCAGTACGAATTCCTCGCCGACAGTATGTGGAGCGATTTTGCCTACGGGCGCAACGCCGTTTACCCGGATGGCCACCACGGCAACGCGCTGCTGTCGAAATACCCGATCCGCGAATATCGCAACCTCGACGTGTCGATCACCGGGCCTGAACGGCGCGGGCTGTTGCACTGCATTCTTGATGTGCCTGGGCATGCCGAGGTGCATGCAATCTGTGTGCATTTGAGTCTGCTGGAAAGCCATCGGCAATTGCAGTTGCAGCTGCTTTGCCAGTTGCTTGAATCACTGCCCGACGATGCGCCAGTGATTATTGCCGGCGATTTCAATGACTGGCAGTTGCAAGGCAACGCCGCCCTCGCCCGTCGCGATTATCTGCATGAAGCCTTTGAGCGCCATCATGGGCGCCCGGCGAAAACCTATCCCGCGCGGTTTCCCTTGCTGAGGCTTGACCGGATCTACTTGCGCAATGCCAGTAGCCACGATCCAAGGATTCTTGGCAACAAGCCGTGGACGCATCTTTCCGATCACTTGCCGTTAGCAGTTGAAGTACACCTGTAGCTGCGTTTTTGACAGCAATTAAATGACAGGCCTTCCCGGCAACTGACGCTCGGGAGGACCTTTCGTCGGCGGCAAAAAACCGTCAGCCGCCTGCTTCGCAAGCGTTTTTCCATGCAAACAAACACTTAGTTATGTGCAGAAAAACAAACGCTTGCAAAGGCTGATTTAAGCGCGCCATTCATCGTGCATTTTCTTGACGCGCAGGCGTCACTCTTCTTATCTCTACCTTACTACCCCCGGAATCACTACTGGGGCTGACCTTCCGGCACTCGCGAAATCGAGCAGCCGCGGTTCGCCCCGCTCTATTCGGTCGCCCCTCGTTCGGGGTAGGAGAGACGCCAAACACGAGATGACGCATGCGCTTGCAAGGTAGACCTCCATGAAAACTTCACTGACCCCACACGAACTGAAAATCACCCTTTGCACAGTGTCAGGTTCACTGTTGCTGTGTTCGTCCATGGAGGCGCATGCGGAATTTTCGGCGGATGAACCCGCGTGGTATCGCGCCGATGTCCCTGTGATGACCTTGCCAGTGACCGTGATAACGCCCGGACCGCTGCCATTGAGTCAGCAGAGTTCGCGCCTGATCACCGAGGATCTCGCGCCCTCCGCATGGGATGAGCTGTACGGCAGGAGCGCTCGGCGCGCGCAGACTGATGCGCTGTCCTCCGGTTACGCGATGCCCGGTAGCGAGTTCAAAGGCCCGGCGGTGGTTACCTTGAAAAGCAGCAACGGCGCCACCCAGACCCTTGGCCTGATCGGTGGCGATAATCAGATTCAGTTGAATGCCGATGGTGCGCTGACCCGACGTGCCCTCGCCGACCGCAACACTGACAGCCTCAACCTGCAAGGCCAGAGCCTCGGCGCCTATTACAGTCTGGTGGGTGCGCAAGGCTGGCACGTCGACCTGTCGGCCAGCGGCGGTCGGGTCAGCGGTTTCAGTCGGACCGCGCAAGGTAACCGGCAAGCCACCGAAGGCAATGCGATGACCTTTTCCGTCGAAGGCGGTTACCCGATCGGCTTGAGTGAAAACTGGGTGGTCGAGCCGCAGGCACAACTGATCAACCAGCGCATCAGTCTCGACGCGCCTTATGCCGGCTCGGGTAATGCTTCTTCCACCGACCTGACCGCGTGGAGTGGCCGCGTCGGTGCGCGATTGAAAGGCAGTTATGACTTGAACGGGTTGCCTGTCGAACCCTACGTGCGCACCAACCTTTGGCACACCGTTTACACCGGCAGCACGGTGACGCTCGATCAGGTCGACAAGATCAGCAGCAGCCGCAAGTCTTCAACAGTGGAGTTGGGTTTGGGCCTGGTGGCGCGGGTCACACCGGCGGTAAGCCTGTACATGAGCGCCGATTACAGCAGCGATGTGGATGACAATGACCTGAACGGCATTATCGGCAGTCTCGGCGTGCGGATGCGCTGGTGATCTCCAGACTACCGAAAACCCTGTGGGAGCTGGCTTGCCAGCGATGGCGGCGTGTCAGTCAACAAAGATGCTGAATGTGACGGCCTCATCGCGGGCAAGCCCGCTCCCACAGTTTTACTGTTCCTGGATCAGCCCTGCGGCTTGAGAATCAACACCGCCAACGGCGGAAGATTCAGTTCCAGCGACAACGATTGACCATGGCTTGGCACTTCTTCGGTCAACGCTCCGCCGCCATTGCCATAGTTGGAGCCGGCGTAAATGTCGGCGTCACTGTTGAACAGCTCGGTCCAGCGCCCGGCAAACGGCACGCCGACCCGATACGCCTGGCGCGGTACCGGGGTGAAGTTGGCAACCACCAGCACTGGCGAGCCATCCTTGCTCCAGCGCAACCACGCGTAAACGCTGTTGATCGCATCATCGCCAATCAACCACTGGAAGCCCTGCGGCGCATCGTCCTGATCGTGCAGCGCCGGCTCTTCGCGATACAGCCGGTTGAGATCGCCAACCAGTTTCTGCACACCTTTGTGCTCGGAGTACTGCAGCAGGTACCAGTCCAGTTGCTGATCGTGGTTCCACTCGCGCCATTGGCCAAACTCGCAGCCCATGAACAGCAGCTTCTTGCCCGGATGCGTCCACATGAAGCTCAGATAAGCACGCAGGTTGGCGAACTTCTGCCAACGGTCGCCAGGCATCTTGTCGATCAACGAGTGCTTGCCGTGCACCACTTCGTCGTGGGAAATCGGCAGGATGAAGCGTTCCGACCAGGCGTAGACCAGACCAAAGCTCAACTCGTTGTGGTGATGGGCGCGGTACACCGGGTCCTGCTGGATGTAGTGCAGCGAATCGTGCATCCAGCCCATGTTCCATTTGTAGGAAAAGCCCAATCCGCCCTGCTGGGTGCTCTGGCTGACGCCCGGCCATGCGGTGGACTCTTCGGCAATCACCAGCGCACCCGGCGCTTCCAGTTCAACCACGTCGTTCAAATGACGCAGGAAGTCGATGGCCTCCAGGTTCTCCCGCCCGCCGTGGCGGTTCGGCACCCATTCGCCAGCCTTGCGCGAATAGTCGCGATACAGCATTGAGGCCACCGCATCGACACGCAGGCCGTCGATATGGAAGTGTTTCAGCCAGTGCAGCGCCGAGGCCAGCATGTATCCGTGCACTTCCGTGCGACCGAGGTTGTAGATAAGGGTGTCCCAATCCTGATGGAAGCCTTCCAGCGGATTGCCGTACTCGTACAGCGCGGTGCCGTCGAACTGCGCCAGACCGTGGGTATCGGTAGGGAAATGCGCCGGTACCCAGTCGAGGATCACACCGATGTCGGCCTGGT
This sequence comes from Pseudomonas sp. H26/SER47-MNA-CIBAN-0231, assembly GCF_040310465.1. NCBI lineage: Bacteria > Pseudomonadati > Pseudomonadota > Gammaproteobacteria > Pseudomonadales > Pseudomonadaceae > Pseudomonas > Pseudomonas sp. H26/SER47-MNA-CIBAN-0231. The sequence continues at coordinate 218,691 of NZ_JBEOPW010000008.1, forward strand.
GACAGGCATTGACGAACGCGGCGAACTGATCCGGCGTGCCATAACGCGCGCTCGGTGCGAATTGCGAAAGCAACTGATAACCCCAGGAACCACCGAACGGGTGCTCCATGATCGGCATCAATTCGATATGGGTGAATCCCAGCTCTTTCACATAAGGAATCAGCCGCTCGGCCAGTTCCGGCCAGGTGTACTGGCGCGCAACCTCGCCGAGATCATCCAGCTCGCACTGCCAGGAGCCGGCGTGCAACTCGTAGATCGACAAAGGCTTGGAACGCTGCTGGCGATCCTGACGGGACTTCATCCACTCGTGATCCTGCCAGTCGATTTGCAACGGCGAGGCGACTTTCGAGGCGGTGTCCGGTGGCAGGCTGGTGGCCAGCGCCATCGGGTCGGCCTTGAGCGGCAGAATGCCGTGAGCGCCGAGGATTTCGTACTTGTACAACTCCCCCGCTTGCAAACGCGGAATGAACAGCTCCCACACGCCCGAAGGATGGCGCAGGCGCATCGGGTGACGACGACCGTCCCAGACGTTGAAATCGCCAACCACCGACACACGGCGGGCATTCGGCGCCCACACGGCAAAGCGCACGCCGTCAACGCCATCAACGGTTTTCAGCTGTGCACCGAGGCAAGCGCTGAGGTCACGGTGATTGCCTTCGGCGAACAGGTACAAATCCATTTCGCCCAGCAGCTGGCCAAAGCTGTACGGATCTTCGGCAACCTGCTCGCCACCGGCCCAGCGCGTGCGCAACAGGTACGGTCGCGCCTGATCGAAATGGCCGACAAACAGCCCCGGCGTCTCGGTCATCTCCAGCGGGCCAAGCTCTTCGCCGCTGTCCTTGTCCAGCACCGCCACACTCAGCGCACCGGGCAGATAAGCGCGGATGAATTGCCCACCGCCGCCATCGCCGTGTGGGCCGAGAATGGAAAACGGGTCCTGATGTTCGGCGCGTACCAAGGCATCAATGTCGCGTGCCGAGGGTAACAATGCTTCCTTTACCACACCCTGTTCCTTGTTCGAGAAACTCATGACTACTCTCCACCAAGATCGGAAAAGGGTTTAAGCCCTGTCAATAATCCATACAAGCCGTGCAATGGCACGGGCAGCCACGTTGGGCGGTTTTCCGCCTCGTAGGCCACTTCATAAGCGGCTTTTTCCAGGCCGAACAACGCCAGCGCGGCGTCGGCACCCTGAGGATCCTGCCAGGCATGCTCAAGACTAGCTGCTGCCTCGCGGTATGCCTGGACAAATGCCTCGCGTGCTTCGCGCAGATAACGCTCGGCGACCCGTTTACGCGCCGCTTCGGCTTCGACGCTGTTGTCGACGTTGTGCACATTGATGGTCATCGCCGCTGCGTAATCGAACGAACGCAGTACGCCGCTGACATCCTTGTACGGGCTGTGCTTGCCGCGACGCTCACTCAACGGCCGCGCAGGTTCGCCCTCGAAGTCAATCAAGTAGGCATCGCCCTTGATCACCAGTACCTGACCCAGGTGCAAGTCGCCATGCACCCGAATGCGCAAGCCGCCAGTGGCTTTCTTCGCCAGATCCTGCACATGGGCAAGAATGGTTTTCTTCTCGTCGAGCAGGCGCTTGACCAGTTTCTGATCCGCCGCGTTCAACTCGCCTTGATGCTGCTTGAGCAGTTTCAAGGCATGTTCGACCTGGGCGGTGACATCCTTGGCCGTCGCGGCCATGTCCTTGCTCGACGACACTTGCGGCGCAAAGTCGGTGTTCTCGGTCGGCGCAGCGAGCACCTGATGCATCTCGCCCAGACGCTGACCGAGCATGCCGGCGAAGTCTCTCAGCTCGCCGAGGGCGTTGTAATGCTGCTCCTGCTCGGACATGGCGTCGGCCAGTTCATCACGGAGCGCCCGTTCCAGGTTGTTCTGCGTCCATTCCCATGCATCGCCCTGATTGCTCAGATAGCCCTGAGCGATCATCAGCAGATTGTCTTCACCCTGCGCATCGCGGCGAATCACCGAACCGAGCAGTGGCGAGATATTGGCAAACCCGGCCTCGGTCAGGTAAGCGCTCATCTCCAGTTCCGGGTGTACGCCAGAAGCCACTTTGCGTATCAGCTTAAGCACCAGGCTGTTGCCGACAACCACGGAGCTGTTCGATTGCTCGGCCGACAGGTAGCGCACATCCGACTCGGCGCCGAGGCCGAGTTTTTCCAGATGATCTGTCTGTTCGAAGCGGATTTCGCCTTCGATCGATTCCAGTACGGTGTTGTTCTGCATGCCTTGCAGAACGGCGCGGACGAAAGTCTCCAGGCTGAACGCATCAGTAATCAGACCGACCTGACGCACACGGCGTACACGCGATAGCGCCAATTGCTGCGGCAACGGCGGGCCGACATGGTCTTCGCCAATGAAGCCGAACGGCAGTTGATAACGGTTGGTCTGGCCACCGCTGGTAACTTCGATTTCGCTGAGCAGCACTGGATGCTGGGCATCACCGAAACGCACGCCATAAGCCAGATTAACCTTCTCGATCGCCGCGTCCTTGCCGGCGAACCAGCGACGGTTCTGCAGCCAGCTCGGCAGAATGCTTTGTTCCAGCGTCGTACGCGACGGCGCTTCGAGCAGCTCTTCCATGCGTTTTTTCAGTACCAGCGTGGTGAAATCCGGCAGGCTCTGCGCCGGTTCGACGTGCCAGCTCGGCATCTGGTTTTCCGCCGCGAGTGCGAACCAATAGAAGCCATAAGGCGCCAGGGTCAGAAGGAAATTCAACTGACCGATCGGCGGGAACGCGTTACCGCCGAGCATTTCCACCGGCACCATGCCGACGTACGCCGACAGATCCAGCTCCACTGCTTGCGCACTGCGCGAGACGTTGGCCACGCACAGGATGATTTCGTGCTTGCCATCGACATCGGTGTATTCGCGGGTATAAGCCAGCACGCGACGGTTGGCCGGCGAGAGCATTTTCAACGTGCCACGGCCGAACGCTTTCGATTGCTTGCGCACGGCCAGCAGGCGCCGCGTCCAGTTCAACAGCGAATGCGGATCGCCGGACTGGGTTTCGACGTTAACCGACTGATAGCCATACTGCGGATCCATGATCGGCGGCAGTACCAGACTGGCCGGATCGGCGCGGGAGAAACCGCCGTTGCGGTCGATCGACCACTGCATCGGCGTACGCACGCCGTCGCGGTCGCCGAGGTAGATGTTGTCGCCCATGCCGATTTCGTCGCCGTAATACAGGGTCGGCGTGCCGGGCATCGACAGCAGCAGACTGTTGAGCAGTTCGATGCGGCGACGATCGCGTTCCATCAACGGTGCGAGACGACGGCGAATACCGAGGTTGATCCGCGCGCGACGGTCAGCCGCGTAGTAGTTCCACAGGTAATCGCGCTCGCGGTCGGTGACCATTTCCAGGGTCAGCTCATCGTGGTTGCGCAGAAAAATTGCCCACTGGCAATTGGCCGGAATTTCCGGGGTCTGCCGGAGAATGTCGGTAATCGGGAAGCGATCTTCCTGCGCCAGCGCCATATACATGCGCGGCATCAGCGGGAAGTGGAAGGCCATGTGGCATTCGTCGCCATTGACGCCAGCGGCATCGGTGTCACCGAAATACAGCTGAGTGTCTTCCGGCCACTGATTGGCCTCGGCCAGCAGCATCCGGTCGGGGTAGTTGGCGTCGATCTCGGCACGGATCTGCTTGAGGACGTCGTGGGTCTCGGGCAGGTTTTCATTGTTGGTGCCGTCGCGCTCGATCAGGTACGGAATCGCGTCAAGGCGCAGGCCGTCGATGCCCATGTCCAGCCAGTAGCGCATCACCGACAACACGGCTTTCATGACTTGCGGGTTATCGAAGTTCAGATCCGGCTGGTGCGAATAGAAGCGGTGCCAGAAGTACTGACCGGCGACCGGGTCCCAAGTCCAGTTGGACTTCTCGGTGTCGAGGAAGATGATTCGCGTGCCGTCGTACTTCTGGTCGTCATCGGACCAGACGTAGAAATCCCGCGCCGCCGAACCCGGCTTGGCTTTACGTGCACGCTGGAACCACGGGTGCTGGTCGGACGTGTGGTTGATGACCAGTTCGGTAATCACCCGCAGCCCGCGCTTGTGCGCTTCGGCAATGAAGCGCTTGGCGTCGGCCATGGTCCCGTAGTCGCTGTGCACGCCACGGTATTCGGCGATGTCGTAACCGTCGTCGCGACGTGGCGAGGGATAGAACGGCAGCAGCCAGATGGTGTTGACGCCGAGGTCGGCAATGTAATCGAGTTTGGCGATAAGCCCGGGAAAGTCGCCGATCCCGTCATTGTTGGAGTCGAAAAACGATTTGACGTGAACCTGATAGATCACCGCGTCCTTGTACCAGAGCGGGTCTTTGATGAAGGCGGCTGCCTTGGGTTTCTTCGCCATGTGGAACTCCTGTTGAATACTTTATGGGCGTCCCACGACGATCGTTCCCACGCTCTGCGTGGGAATGCCGCCATGGACGCTCTGCGTCCGCTTTGGGACGCGGAGCGTCCCGGGATGCATTCCCACGCAGAGCGTGGGAACGATCATTACGTGGCGCTGATCCGCCAAATCCCGAACGGCTGATACGCCGGGTCAATACGCATGAACTGATATTTGCCGTGCCAGTCCCAGCGATGGCCGTTCATCAAATCTTCGCCATGGGTGGTGGCATCGTCCGGCAGGCCCATTTCCCACAGCGGCAGTTCGAAATTCGCTTCCTGCACGTTATGCGGATCGAGGCTGACCGCGACCAGAATGAAATTGCTGCCATCGGCGCTGCGCTTGCCGAAGTACAGAATGTTGTCGTTCCAGGCGTTGTAGATTTTCAGCCCCAGATGCGTGTGCAGCGCCGGGTTCTGCCGACGGATACGGTTGAGCTGGGCGATTTCGGCAATGATGTTGCCGGGTGCGGTGAAATCGCGGACGCGGATTTCGTATTTCTCCGAATCCAGATACTCCTCTTTGCCCGGTACTGGCGCCGATTCGCACAATTCGAAACCGGAATACATGCCCCACAGCCCCGAACCCATAGTCGCCAGCGCCGCGCGAATGAGGAAACCGGGACGCCCCGACTCATGCAAAAACGCCGGGTTGATGTCCGGGGTATTGACGAAGAAATTCGGCCGGTAGCATTCGCGCCACGGTGACTGATTCAGCTCGGTGAAATATTCCGCCAGTTCGGCCTTGGTATTGCGCCAGGTGAAATAGGTGTAGCTCTGCGAATACCCGACCTTGCCCAGACGCGCCATCATCGCCGGCGTGGTGAAGGCCTCGGCGAGGAAGATCACTTCCGGATACAGCGTGCGCACATCGGCGATCAGCCATTGCCAGAACGGCAGCGGTTTGGTGTGCGGGTTGTCAACGCGGAAGATTTTCACGCCTTCCTTGACCCAGCCGACGACGATGTCGCGCAACTCGACCCACAGACTCGGAATCGCGTCCGGCGCATAGAAGTCGACGTTGACGATGTCCTGGTATTTCTTCGGCGGGTTTTCGGCGTATTTGATCGTGCCGTCCGGGCGCCAGTTGAACCAGCCCGGATGCTCTTTGAGCCACGGGTGATCCTGAGAACACTGGATGGCGAAGTCGAGAGCGATTTCCAGACCGTGATCGGCGGAGGCAGCCACCAGGCGGCGGAAATCTTCACGGGTGCCGAGTTGCGAATGTATCGCCTCGTGACCACCCTCCTCGCTACCGATCGCGTACGGACTGCCCGGATCGTCCGGGCCAGCGGTCAGGGAATTGTTGCGGCCCTTGCGGTGGGCACGGCCGATCGGATGAATCGGCGTGAAGTACAAAACATCGAACCCCATGTCCTGAATCATCGGCAGTCGCGAGTGCACGTCGTTGAAAGTGCCGTGACGCTGGGGATCGTCGGTGATGGAGCGCGGAAACAGCTCGTACCAACTGGCGAACTCGGCGAGTTCGCGCTCGACGTCCATGGGAAATTCGGCGCTGACGCTGAGGTAGGCGCGGTGATCGGCCTGAGCCATCAGCTCTGCACTGCGCGAGTGCAGAAACAGCGCAACCTGCTCGGTTTCGAGCAGGCCGGACAATTCATGGTGCAGCGCGGCGAGCTGCTCGCTGAGCTGCCCTTCGCTGCGTTCGGCGGCCTGTTGCACCATCGTGCGGCCTTCCTGCAACTCCAGAGAAACCGGCACCGCCGCGCTGTGCTTCTTTTCCAGTTCGTACTGGAAGCTGGCGAAATGGTCGATCCACGCTTCGATGCAATACAGGTAGCGGCCCTGCTCCTCAGGGCGGAACTGGCCTTGCCAGGTGTTATTGCCCTGATCGGACATGACCTCGGTCTGCCAGGTTTCCTGGCCTTCCTCGCGCCAGCGGATGCGCACGGCGAGCTTGTCATGGCCGTCGGCAAAGACTTTGCTGGTCACCACCACTTCGCGCCCGGCAATCGATTTGGCGGCGAACTGGCCGCCGTCGAGAGTCGGCACGGTGTTTTCGATGACGATACGTGGCAGCAGCAACGCCTGCGACAATGGCATGTGCGGGTTGTAACTCAGCTCTGAAGGTCTTTCAGCAGTCATTGAGCATCTCTCCTTAACGCCCCAAGGACGCTCTTGTGCCGGAACAGTATTCGCGACAAAGCGCCGGCCCTGTCATGAACTCACTTAGGTTCCGAGCAACCGGCGCGGGGAAAAGTTCAGATGAAATTAACAAGACAAATCTGCGGATCGAATTTGTCGTGGCCGGGTCAACTCACTTAAGCACGTCCCACGCCATGTGCCATACGGAGGTCACCTGATGAGCATCCCGATCCCGGCGGAAACGCCCGATCCGAACATCGACAAACCCACCCTGCCGGACACCGAACCGCCACCGGTGCCCGAGCAAGAGCCGCCAGGCACCACGCCACCACCGAAAGAAGAGCCACCGAGCACGATGCCGCCGGTGATCGTCTGAACCCTGCCTCCTGATCGTCCCCATGCTCCGCGTCTGATCTGATCGTTCCCACGCGCAGCAAAGGAATGCAGCCCGGGACGCTCCGCGTCCCATCCAGAGCCGAACGCGGAACGTCCGTTGAGGCATTCCCACGCGGAGCGTGGGAACGATCAGGCAACGATCATCAGACGGCGGAGAGTCAGAGGTGGTCGTTCTTGTCGACATCCTTTTCGAACACTCTCACCACGTAAGGCATCACGCTGAAAATCGCCAGCGCCAGAATGGTACTGAGCAATGCCGTCGCTTCCTTGCCCAGCCCCGCCGCCACGCCGATCGCCGCCGTCATCCATAAACCCGCCGCCGTGGTCAGGCCTTTGACATGCGCCTCGTCACCCTGCTGATTTTTCAGTATGGTGCCGGCGCCGAGAAAGCCGATCCCGGCAATCACGCCCTGCAAGACCCGACTCATCGCATCGGATTCTGCGCCCGAGGTCTGTGGCACCAATACAAACAACGCCGCGCCCAGCGCCACCAGCATGTGCGTGCGCACGCCCGCTGCCTTGCCTTTATGTTCGCGCTCGAAACCGAGTATCCCGCCGAGAATTGCCGCCATCACCAGGCGTACGGTGATCCGGGTCATTTGCGAGGCGTCGCCGATATCGGCAAATTCGGCTTGCATCGTGGCCCACACTTCATCCCACCAGTCTTCCATCGTGCCTCCCTTGTTATTGGTTAGATAAACGATGGACAACAGCGACCATTAATCGGTTGCGCAGAACGATCGGCGCGCTGCGCTTCCTAATATGCAGACCTCCCTGGAACAAGGACTGCCGCCATGCCCGTGCGAATCGATGAATCCAACCCCGAGCAGAAAGTGTGTTTTTTTACCGTCGAGCATGGTGAGGAAATTCGCATCTGCGACACCCTTGAAGTCCTGACCGACAGTGACAAAGCCATGTCGTTCGTGGAAATCGAAGGCAAGCGCACCTACATCACCGAAGCAGAAGCCGATGCCTTGACCGTCGCCGGGGCCAAGGACGGGCGCAAACATCTGAAGGCCGACGACAGTGATTCGGTGGTTTGATTGATCTCGATCAACACCCGACGCAGACGCCTGCAATAGGCGTTTGCGCCTTGCCTGTCAGGTTGCTTCACGTTGTCGCAGGCATTGCGTCAAACCTCATCTGATCCGCTTTTTATTGCCAAACCTGAGTCTGTTCTGCAAACAGATCGGCGCTCATAGTGCATCGGCCTGATGGAGGCTGATGAGCGAACGAACATGAGCGAGCAAATCCCCGTCCGAACCGTAGAAGCATCGCCAACAATAAAAAGCGTACCCGCGCGCCCACTGAAGGCGACTGCCGGATCCACCGACAAGCAGATCCACACCCGCAGTTTCACCGGCCTGTTCCGCAACCTGCGTATGAGCGGTGCCGGACTTCTGTTCGTGCTGTTTTTCGGCACCGTGTGGCTGAACTGGGGCGGTCGGCAGGCGGTGCTGTGGGATCTGGCGGAAAGCAAATTCCACATCTTTGGCGCGACGTTCTGGCCGCAGGATTTCATTCTGCTCTCAGCGCTGCTGATCATCGCTGCGTTCGGACTCTTCGCCATCACCGTGTTTGCCGGTCGCGTCTGGTGCGGTTACACCTGCCCGCAGAGCTCGTGGACGTGGATCTTCATGTGGTGCGAGAAGATCACCGAAGGCGAGCGCAACCAGCGCATCAAACTACAAGCGGCGCCATGGAGCCTGAACAAACTGGCGCGGCGTGCCGCCAAGCACACGCTGTGGCTGGCAATCAGCGTGATCACCGGCCTGACCTTCGTCGGCTATTTCACCCCGATCCGGCCGCTGGCCGAAGAACTGCTGACCCTGCAGATCGGTGGGGTCAGTCTGTTCTGGGTGCTGTTTTTCGCCGCCGCGACCTACATCAACGCCGGTTGGTTGCGTGAGGCGGTGTGCATGCACATGTGCCCGTATGCGCGGTTCCAGAGTGTGATGTTCGACAAAGACACGCTGACCATTGCCTACGACGCCGCCCGCGGCGAAAACCGGGGTCCGCGCAAGCGTGATGTGCGCCCGGTAGAAGCCGGCCTGGGTGATTGCATCGACTGCCAGTTGTGCGTGCAGGTCTGCCCGACCGGCATCGACATCCGCGATGGCTTGCAAATGGAATGCATCGGCTGCGCAGCATGCATCGACGCCTGCGATTCGATCATGGACAAAATGCATTACCCGCGCGGCCTGATCCGCTACAGTTCCGAGCGCGAATTGCAGGGCGGCAAGACTCATCTGCTGCGTCCGCGTTTGATTGGCTACACGGCGGTGTTGCTGGTGATGATCGGCGCGTTGGCGCTGGCATTGATCGAGCGGCCGATGGTGTCGCTGGACGTGACCAAGGATCGTGGGCTGTTCCGCGAGAACGCTCAGGGGCAGATCGAGAATATTTATTCGCTGAAAGTGATCAACAAGACTCAACAGCGGCAGGAGTACCGCTTGAGTCTGGTTGATGGCGACGGATTTGAGTTGCAGGGCAAAACGGCACTGAGCCTGGCGCCCGGGGAGATTGTCGATGTGCCGGTGTCGGTGGCGATGACCACCGAGCGCCCGGCGAGCAGTTCGCAGACGTTGAGTTTCAGGATTGAAGACAGTGACGAGCCGCAGGTATACAGCGTGGCGAACAGCCGGTTTGTGGCGCCGATGAATCGTTGAGGAGCTGGCATTGCTGCCCTCACCCCAGCCCTCTCCCGGAGGGAGAGGGAGCCGACCGAGGTGTCTGTCGCTATGCATCGACCTGAAAGACCGAGTCGATTATGGATTCGGCAAAGCAGTGTCAGGTCGGCATATTTCATCAGCATCCTCCAATCAGTCCCCTCTCCCTCTGGGAGAGGGCTAGGGTGAGGGCTCCTTCCCTGACACCCCACAAAATCAAGTCCACCAAGGCCCACCGATGAAACGCTACGAAAAATTCGCCGACGACATCGCTGAACTGATCCGCTCCGGCGTCCTCGGCCCTGGCCAGCGGGTACCGTCGGTGCGCTATGCCAGCCAGGCTTACGGGGTCAGCCCGTCGACCGTGTTCCAGGCCTATTACCTGCTCGAACGCCGCGGCCTGATCCGCGCCCGGCCGCGCTCCGGTTACTTCGTCAACGCCCATACACCGAGCACATTTTCCGAGCCGGTGATCAGCAGCCAGGTCAACGAATCCACCGAAGTCGACGTCAGCGAACTGGTGTTCTCGGTACTCGATTCGATCAAAGACCCCAACACCGTGCCCTTCGGCTCGGCCTTCCCCAGCCCGACGCTGTTCCCGCTGCAACGCCTGTCGCGCTCCCTGGCCAGCGCCGCGCGGGAGATGGACCCGCGCATGGTCGTCACCGATATGTCGCCGGGCAACCCGCAACTGCGCCGACAGATTGCCCTGCGCTACATGGTCGGCGGGCTGATGCTGCCGATGGAAGAGCTACTCATCACCAACGGCGCTCTCGAAGCGCTGAACCTGTGCCTGCAAGCAGTGACCGAGCCCGGCGATCTGGTGGCCATCGAGGCCCCGGCGTTTTATGCCTGCCTGCAAGTGCTGGAGCGCCTGAAGCTCAAAGCCGTGGAAATCCCCGTGCACCCGCGTGACGGCATCGACCTCGGCGTGCTCGCGCAAACTCTGGAACGCCATCCGATCAAGGCCTGCTGGTGCATGACCAGTTTCCAGAACCCAATGGGCGCGACCGTGCCCGAGGCGAAGAAACAGGAACTGGTCGAACTGCTGCGTCAGCATCAGGTACCGTTGATCGAAGACGACGTCTACGCCGAGCTTTATTACGGGCAACAGGCGCCAAAACCGGCCAAGGCTTTTGATACCGAAGGATTGGTCATGCATTGCGGCTCGTTCGCCAAAAGTCTCGCGCCCGGTTATCGCATCGGCTGGGTGGCGGCCGGGCGTTTCGCGCAGAAGATCGAGCGACTGAAGCTGATGACCTCGCTGTGCGCTTCGATGCCGGCGCAAGCGGCAATTGCCGATTATCTGCAACACGGCGGCTACGATCGGCATCTGCGCAAACTGCGTTATGCCCTGGAAGAACAGCAGAGCGCGATGCTCGCGGCGATTGCTCGGTATTTTCCGGCGCAGACCCGGGTCAGCCAGCCGGCGGGCGGCTACTTTCTGTGGCTGGAATTGCCGGAGCAGATGGATTCGCTGAAGCTGTTTCAAATGGCATTGGCGCAAGGCATCAGCATCGCGCCGGGGCCGATATTCTCGCCGACCCAGCGTTTCAGGAACTGTATTCGATTGAATTACGGCAGCCCGTGGACCGAGGAATCGGAAAAGGCCATGGAGACGTTGGGGCGGATTGTGCGGTCGTTCTGAGGGATAGATGTTGTCTGGACTGGCCCCTTCGCGAGCAGGCTCGCTCCCACATGGGGTCTGTATTCACAAATCCACTGTGGGAGCGAGCTTGCTCGCGAAGAGGCCGGTATTAACGACAAAAAGCTCAAAGCCCTACCGCCCGCCCCCCAAATCAACAAACGTCCCGGTCGCATACGAAGCCTTGTCCGACAGCAGCCAGACAATCGCCTCCGCCACTTCATCCGGCCGCCCGCCCCGGGCCATGGGAATCGCCGATTCGAGCTTGCTGACCCGATCCGGGTCGCCGCTCAGCGCATGGAAGTCGGTGTAGATGTAACCCGGACGCACGGCATTGACGCGAATGCCCTCGCCCGCCACTTCTTTCGACAGACCGATAGTGAAGGTGTCGAGCGCGCCTTTGGATGCGGCGTAATCAACGTACTCGTTCGGCGAACCGAGGCGTGCCGCGACCGAGGAGACGTTGACGATGCTGCCGCCCTGCCCGCCGTGTTTGGGCGACATGCGCAGGATCGCGTGTTTGGCGCAGAGGATCGGCGCCAGCACGTTGGTTTTCATGATTTTGAGGATGCGGAATTCGGACATTTCATCGACTCGCGACTTCTGCCCGACGGTGCCCGCGTTGTTGACCAGCGCGGTGACCCGGCCCAGTTCGGTGTCGACGCGCTGAAACATCGCGATCACTTCGTCTTCGATGCTGACATCGGCGCGAACCGCGATGGCCTGTGCGCCCAAGGCTCGAACCTGTTCGAGTACGCTGTGTGCGGCCTGCTCATCCGACTGATAGTTGATGCAGATCCGGTAGCCCTGTTCGGCTGCCAGCAATGCCGTAGCCGCGCCGATTCCGCGCCCGCCACCGGTGATGACAATGACTTTATCCATGCTGGCCTTCCCCCACGTGCACACGTAACAGTCGGGGGAAGAATAACTGCGATTGGCGGGTTTTGCATGTGGCGCCTATTCGGGCGCCTTCGCGAGCAAGCTCGCTCCCACAGGGTCTCTCAGACCACCGCCAGCCGTTGCCCACGCACGATGTCCTGCATGAAGCGCTCCGCCGGCATCGGATGGCCGAGCAGATAGCCCTGCAGCGAGTCACAGCCCAGTTTGGTCAGGAAATCCTGTTGCGCGCCGGTCTCGACACCCTCGGCGACAATCCGCAGATCCAGGGCCTGCCCCAGCGCAACAATCGCCGAGACGATCGCCGCATCATCGCTGTCGTGCTCCAGATCACGGACGAAACCGCGGTCGATCTTCAATTCATTGGCCGGCAGGCGCTTGAGGTACATCAGGCTGGAATAACCGGTGCCGAAGTCGTCGATCGACAGGTCGACGCCCATGTCCGACAGCTCTTGCAGGACGGTCATGCTCGCGTCAGCGTCGCTCATCGCTGTGGTTTCAGTGATTTCCAGGGTCAGGCTGTTGGCCGGCAAATGGTGGGTCGCCAGCGCCTTGGCCACGCTTTGCACCAGCCCGGCATGGCAGAACTGCAAAGCCGAGAGGTTCACGGCAATGCGCCAGTCGGTGTAACCGAGCACGTACCATTCGCGCATCTGCCGGCAGGCTTCGTTGAGCACCCATTCACCCATCGGAATGATCAGCCCGGTTTTCTCCGCCAGATCGATGAACTTGTCCGGCATCAGCATGCCATGCAGCGGATGCTTCCAACGCAGCAGCGCTTCGGCACCGACGGGGCGACCGTTGGCGGCGTCGAATTTGGGCTGGTAATGCAGGCAGAACTGGTTGTGCTCAATGGCCGCGCGCAGGTCCTGCAACAGTTGCAGTTGTTTGCGCGCGTTGGTGTTCATCGACGCATCGAAGAAGCTGTAGCCGTTCTTGCCGCCACCCTTGGCGTGGTACATCGCGGCGTCGGCGTTCATCAGCAGTTCCTGGGCGTTGGCGCCGTTGCCCGGATACAGGGCAATGCCGACACTGGCGGAAATCTGCAGATCATGCTCGGCGACGCGGAACGTGCGACCGATCAGGCCGACCTGACGCGCGGCCAGGCTCAAGGCGTCATTGGGCTCGCTCAAGCGCACCAGCAAAACGAACTCATCGCCGCCGATTCGCGCCAGGGTGTCCTGGCTGCGCAAGTCTTCACGCAGACGCGCGCCGACCTCACGCAGCAATTGGTCGCCCATGTGATGGCCGAATGCGTCGTTGACCGGTTTGAAACCGTCGAGGTCGATGAACATCAAGGCGAAGCAGCCGCCCTGCTCTTCAACTTTTCTGATCGCCTGATTGATGCGGTCGTCGAGCAACATGCGATTGGGCAGACTGGTCAGCGGATCGTGCAAGGCCAGTTGGGTGAGTTCGCGGTTGGCTACGGTCAACGAGTGCGCCAGATCAGCGGTGCGCGCTTCGAGGCGGGCATCGAGAATCGAGGTCAAAAGGGCAATCGACAGCACCGCCAGCGTGGTGACCACGACCAGACTGTCGAGGCCATTGCCCTTCAAGCCATTGAGCGTCGCGCCGCAGAAACTGCCGTCAGGAAATTGCGCCGCCGCCATGCCGGTGTAGTGCATGCCGACAATCGCCACACCCATGATCACCGCCGCGCCGGCACGAATCAGCCGCACATAGGGCGAATGCTGGCGCAGGCGAAAGGCAATCCACAACGCCGCTGCCGAGGCGCCGACGGCAATCAGCAGGGAGGCGCTGAACAGGGTCGGGTCGTAATCGATGCCCGGGGTCATGCGCAGCGCGGCCATACCGGTGTAATGCATGGCGCTGATGCCCGCCCCCATGATCAACGCACCGAAGGCCAGTTGCGCCAGGGGCAGCTTCGGCTGGCTGACCAGCCACAAGGCGAAACCGCAGGACAGCACCGCGATCAGCAGCGACAGCGCAGTGAGGGCGAAGTCATAGCCCAGGTCGATCGGCAATTTGAAGGCGAGCATGCCGATGAAATGCATCGACCAGACGCCAACGCCCATCGCCAACGCCCCGCCCGCCGTCCAGAAATGCACGGCCCGGCCTTTCGCCGTGGCGATGCGCCCAGTCAGGTCGAGCGCCGTGTAGGAAGCCAGAATGGCCACGCACAGCGAGATGAAAACCAAAGTGAAGGAATAGCTGCCGATGAGCATGGACGTTCTCGTGACAAGCCGAAACCGTACTGCTTCCATTCTCGGTCGGGCAAATGCGGCGATTGTACTGATTGCGCGGAAGAACGCACTGACAAAGTAACCAAATTGCCATCAAGCCGATGAAACGCTTGTTCGATCGTCCTATAAGGCTCTGTGGCGGGCTTTAACCTAAGCAGAACTGGCTGATGACGATCGTTCCCACGCTCTGCGTGGGAATGCAGCCGGGGACGCTCCGCGTCCCTTTCAAAGCTGAACGCGGAGCGTCCGGTGAGGCATTCCCACGCAGAGCGTGGGAATGATCATCGGGTGTTGTCGCTGACATCCAGTTGGCCGTCCCAGCCGCCGCCCAGTGCGGCGATCAGTTGCACGCTGGCAATCAATCGACTCTGCAGAATATTAAGCACACTACGTTCGTTACTCAGCGCCGTGGCCTGCACCACTACCACATCGATATAGGCAATCAGTCCGGCCTTGTACTGGTTTTCCGTCAGGCGCAGGGAATCGCGAGCGGCATCCAGCGCTTCCTGGCGTACCGCCGCTTCGTCCTCATACACCTTGAGCTGGACCAGGTAGTTTTCCACTTCGCGGAAACCGTCGAGCACAGTCTGGCGGTAGCGCGCGACGGTTTCGTCATAGGCTGCCTCGCTGCGGTCAACCTCGGCCGAACGAATGCCACCATCGAAAAGAGGTAACGACAGCTGCGGGCCGACCGACCAGAAGCGGTTCGGCAGGCTGATCAGGTTTTTCGAGGTACTGCTGCTGTAGCCGCCGCTCAGGCTCAGGGTCAGATCTGGGTAATACGCGGCTTTCGCCACGCCGATATTGGCATTGGCGGCAATCACCGAGCGTTCGGCCGAAGCGATGTCAGGACGGCGTTCCAGCAGTTGTGAAGGCAAGCTCAGCGGTACCTGCGGCAGATTCGGGATGCTCTGGCTTTCGGCAATGCTGAAGTTGGCCGGTGCTTCGCCGGTCAGTACGGCAATAGCGTTTTCGAACTGTGCGCGCTGCCAGATCAGGTCGACGAGATCGGCCTGGGTGCTTTTCAACTGGGTTTGCGCCTGCGCCACCGCATCGCGCCCGGAAACCCCGGCGCGGTACTGGTTCTGGGTCATTTTCAGCGAACGCTCATAAGCGGCAACGGTGGCCTCAAGCAAACGCTTCTGCTGATCGATCACGCGCAGTTGCAGGTAGTTCTGCACCAGTTCCGATTGCTGACTCAGACGCATCGCTGCCAGATCGGCAAAACTCGCCTGGGCGTTGGCCTCATCCGCCTCCAGCCCACGGCGCAGCTTGCCCCAGACATCGGCTTCCCAGCTGACGCCCAGTTGCGCGGTGTAGGTATCACGAATACCGCTTGAGGAACTGCTCAGGCTCGAACTGCTGCTGCCGGTGCCCTGACTGGAGCGGTTCTTGCCCAGACTCAGGTCGACGCTGGGGTAAAACGCCCCACGCGCGCTGCGCACCAAAGCCTGCGCCTGCCGAAACTGCGCTTCGGACTGGGCGACGGTCTGGTTGGAGCTGTTGAGTTTTTCGATCAAGGCGTTGAGCTGTTGGTCGCCGTACAACTCCCACCAGGCGCCACGGGCCAGCGAGTCGCTGGGATTGGCCTGACGCCAGCCTTCGGCTTCCTTGAACTGAGCGATTTCGGCGGTTTGCGGGCGCTGGTAGTCCGGGCCGACCGCGCAAGCGCTGAGCAGCGCCACGCACAGTGACAGGCTCAACAGGCGCGAGCCGCGGACGGTGGCCAATTGGAGAAGCGAACGGTCAGTCATAGCGGAGTTTCCAGAGCGGCGTCAGTGCGCACGCCGCGCCATTTGTTGAAGCGATGGCGCAGCTTGTCGAGATAGAGGTAAACCACCGGAGTGGTGTAGAGGGTCAGGACCTGGCTGAACACCAGACCGCCAATGATGGTCAGGCCCAGCGGCTGGCGCATTTCCGCACCCTCGGCACGGCCGAGCAGCAAGGGCAAGGCGCCGAGGATCGCCGCCAGCGTGGTCATCAGGATCGGCCGCAAGCGTTGCAGACAGGCGCTGCGGATCGACTCCAGCGGCGACAGGCCCTCATGCCGCTCCAATTGCAGCGCAAGGTCGATCATCAGGATGGCGTTTTTCTTCACCACGCCGATCAGCAGGAATATCCCCAGCAGGGAAATCAGGCTGAACTCGCCCCCCAACGCATAGATCGACAGCAACGCGCCAACCCCGGCCGAGGGCAATGTCGAAAGAATGGTCAGCGGGTGGATGTAGCTTTCATACAGCACGCCGAGCACCAGATACACCGCCAGCAATGCACCGAGGATCATAAATGGCTGGCTCTTCTGTGTGGCCGCGAAAGCATCAGCGGTGCCGGCCATTTTCGCAATCACATCCTCCGGCAGGCCGACCTTGGCGATCGCCCGTTCAATGGCGGCACTGCCCTGCTCCACGGTCACGCCTTCGGCCATGTCAAAGGAAATGCTTTCGGACGCGAACTGGCCTTCATGACTGACCCGGTCGTTTTCCAGGCTGTTTTCGTAATGGGCGAACGTCGACAGCGGCACCCGCGCACCGTCAGCGGTAATCACCTCGACCTGCTTGAGCGTCACCGGATCCTGGGCGTATTTCGGATTGACCTCCATCACCACCTGGTACTGGTTGAGGCTGTCGTAGATCGTCGAAATCTGCCGCTGGCTATAGGCGTTGTTAAGCACGGCGGTGACCATGTTCATGTCGACCCCCAGGCGTTTCGCCTGATCACGATCGACAATCAGCGTCACCTGCTGCGCCCCGGCACCTTCGCGGGCGTCGATGGCGGTCAGCTCGGGCAAGGCACGCAACGCGGTGACCACTTTCGGGAACCACTTGCGCAGCTCGGCGAGGTCGCCGCTTTGCAGGATGTAGGTGTACTGCGAACTGGTCTGCTCGCGGCCGCCACCAAACTGCAGATCCTGGTCGGCCATCAGCATCAACTGCGCCCCGGGCACCTTGGGCATTTCCTTGCGCAGACGTTCGATGACTTTCTGCGCCGACAGCTGGCGTTCCTTGATCGGCTTCAGGCGCACGATCATGAAGGCGTTGTTGGTGCCGTTGTTGCCGCCGATGAACCCGGCCACGCTTTCCACCGCTTCATCCTTGAGCACGGCGCGGCGGAAGGTTTCCATTTTCGGCTGCATGACGTTGAACGACAGACCATCGTCGCCTCGCACGAAACCAATCAACTGGCCGGTGTCCTGCTGCGGCAGGAAGGTTTTCGGCACCACCACATAAAGCGCGATGTTGACACCAACGGTGAGCAGCAGACTGAACAAGGTCAGACGCCGATGACGCAATACCCAGTCGAGGCTGGTGGCGTATTTGCCGACCATCCAGTCGTTGGTCTTGTGGCTCCAGCGTTGCAAGCGGTTTTCCTGGCCTGGGGTGTGCGGCTTGAGCCAGCGCGCGCAGAGCATCGGTGTCAGCGTCAGGGACACCACCAGCGACACCACGATTGCCGCCGCCAGGGTAATGGAAAATTCGCGAAACAAGCTCTCGACCAGCCCGCCCATGAACAGGATCGACAGGAACACCGCCACCAGCGAGACGTTCATCGACAGCAGGGTAAAGCCGACTTCCTTGGCCCCGAGGTACGCCGCCTGCATCGGCTTGACGCCTTCGTCGATGTGCCGGGAAATGTTTTCCAGCACCACGATGGCGTCGTCCACCACTAGACCCGTGGCGAGAATCAGCGCCATCAGCGACAGGTTGTTCAGCGAGAACCCGTACAGGTACATCACCGCAAAGGTACCGACCAGCGACACCGGCACCGCCAGGGTCGGGATCAGCGAGGCGCGGAAGTTACCCAGAAACAGGTACACCACCAGCACCACCAGGGCGACGGCGATCAGCAAGGTCATCTCGGCTTCATGCAGCGTGGCCTTGATCACTGGCGAGCGATCCATGGCCAGATTGAGTTTGACGCTGGCCGGCAGCACCGCTTGCAGCGCGGGCAACTGCGCCTTGATCTCGTTGACCGTCTCGATGATGTTGGCGCCGGCCTGACGGTTGATCACCAGCAATACCGCCGCGTCGTCGTTGAAGAAACCGCTGTTGTAACGGTCTTCGACGCCATCGCTGACTTTCGCCACATCCTTGAGACGCAATGCGGCGCCGTCGGCGTAGTGAATGATCAGCGACTCGTAATCCTTGGCTTTCTCCAACTGGTCGTTGGCCTGGATCTGCCACAGGCGCTCGCCGTCCTCGACCGAGCCCTTGGGCCGGCGCACGTTAGCGTCGGCGATGGTCTTGCGCACATCGTCGAGGGCCACGCCGTACTGGTTCAGCGCCTGCGGTTCGAGCTCGATGCGCACCGCCGGCAGCGAACTGCCACCGATCTGCACTTCACCGACGCCCTGCACCTGCGACAGGCTTTGCGAGAGGATGGTCGAGGCCAAGTCGTAGAGCTGGCCTTTTTCCAGCACGTCCGAGGTCAGCGACAGCACCATGATCGGCGCCTGCGACGGGTTGACCTTTTTATAGGTCGGCATGCTACGCATCCCGCTTGGCAGCAGATTGCGCGAAGCATTGATCGCCGCCTGCACTTCCCGCGCCGCGCCGTTGATGTCGCGGTCGAGGTCAAATTGCAGAATCACCCGCGTCGAACCCTGACTGGAGCGGCTGCTCATGGTATTGACGCCGGCAATCGCACCGAACGAACGCTCCAGCGGCGTCGCCACCGTTGAAGCCATCACCTCGGGACTGGCGCCCGGCAGACTGGCCTGAACCACGATCACCGGGAAGTCCATCTGCGGCAATGGCGATACTGGTAGCAGACCGAAACTGACCCCACCGAGCAACATGATTGCCAGCGAGAGCAGCATGGTTGCCACGGGGCGTTTGATGAAGGGACCTGAAAGATTCATGCGCTCCAGCCCCTACCGCCGAACCCTGTGGGAGCGAGCTTGCTCGCGAATGCGGTATTACATTCAACATTGAAAGTGACTGACCCACCGCTTTCGCGAGCAAGCTCGCTCCCACAAGGGATATGTGCTGATTGCGGGGTCATACCGCGACCTCGTCACCTTCGGCTTTGGCTTTGCCAAAGCGCCTTCCGAGGCGGTCGAAGTACAGGTAAATCACCGGCGTGGTGAACAGCGTCAACACCTGGCTCACCAGCAAACCGCCGACCATCACCAGACCCAACGGCTGACGCAATTCAGCACCAGACCCCGTGGCCAGCATCAGCGGCACTGCGCCGAACAACGCCGCCAGCGTGGTCATCAGAATCGGCCTGAAGCGCAGCAGCGCCGCTTGATAGATCGCCTCTGCCGGGGCCATGCCCTGGGTGCGTTCAGCGTCGAGGGCGAAGTCGATCATCATGATCGCGTTCTTCTTGACGATACCGATCAACAGAATGATGCCGATGATCGCGATCATGCCCAGGTCGTTGCCGCTGAGCAGCAACGCCAGCAAGGCACCGACTGCGGCGGACGGCAAGGTCGAAAGAATGGTGATCGGGTGGATGTAGCTCTCGTAGAGCACGCCGAGGACGATGTACATGGTCACCACCGCCGCCAGAATCAGCAGCAAGGTGCTCGACAGCGAAGCCTGGAACGCCTGCGCCGCGCCCTGGAACTGAGTCTGCACGCCGACCGGCATGCCGATGTCCTGCTGCACCTGCTCGATGATGTCCACGGCATGCCCCAACGCCACGCCCGGCGCGAGGTTGAACGACATCATCACCGCCGGGAACTGGCCGATGTGAGTGATCGCCAATTGCGCCTGACGCTCTTCAACATGCGCCAGACTCGACAGGCGTACCTGCGCGCCGTCGGTGGTCTTGACGTGAATCTGATCCAGCGCCTGCGGGCCGATCTTCTCCCCGGCCTGGGCTTGCAGCACCACGCGATACTGGCTGGCCTGAGTATAAATGGTCGAAATCTGCCGCTGGCCGAACGCGTCGTACAGCGCATCGGTGATATTCGCCACCGACACTCCCAAGCGCGATGCGGCGTCACGGTCAATCACCAGATAGACCTGCAAGCCTTTGTCCTGCAGATCACTGGCCACGTCGGTCAACTCCGGACGCTGCGCCAGGGCTTCGACCAGACGGCCACTCCACTGGCTGAGCAATTCCGAGTCCGGCGAGGACATGCTGAACTGGTACTGGGTGCGGCTGACCCGATCCTCGATGGTCAGGTCCTGCACCGGCTGCATGAACAAACGAATGCCGACCAGTTTGTCCAGTTGCGGTTGCAGGCGAGCGATCACTTCGCTGGCCGTCAGATCGCGCTCGCCGTGGGGCTTGAGGTTGATCAGCAAGCGGCCGCTGTTGAGCGTGGCGTTGTCGCCGTCGACGCCAATGTAGGACGACAGGCTCTGCACCGCCGGATCTTCAAGAATGATCTTCGCCAGTTGCTGCTGCCGCTCGCCCATCGCCGCGAAGGAGATCGACTGCGGCGCTTCGGAAATGCCCTGAATCACGCCGGTGTCCTGCACCGGAAAGAAACCCTTCGGCACGATGACGTAAAGGAATACGGTCAACGCCAGTGTGCCGATGGCGACCAGCAAGGTCAGCGGCTGATGCTTGAGCACCCAGCGCAGCATCCGCCCGTATTCCTTGATCATCCAGTCGATGAACGCACCGCTGGCGCGGTAGAAACGGCCTTGCTCGTGCTCCTGCGGTTCACGCTTGAGCAGGCGCGCGCACATCATCGGCGTCAGGGTCAGCGACACCACCAGGGAAATCAGGATCGCCACCGCCAGGGTGATGGCGAATTCGCGGAACAGGCGCCCTACCACGTCGGCCATGAACAGCAGCGGAATCAGGACGGCGATCAGCGACAGGGTCAGGGAAATCAGGGTGAAGCCGATCTGTTTCGCGCCCTTGAGCGCGGCCTGCATCGGGCTGTCACCCTCTTCGATGAAGCGCGAAATGTTCTCGAGCATGACGATGGCGTCGTCGACGACGAAACCGGTGGCAATGGTCAGCGCCATCAGCGTCAGGTTGTTCACCGAGAACCCGGCGAGGTACATCACGCCAAAGGTGCCGATCAGCGACAGCGGCACGGCCACCGAGGGAATGATCGTCGCACTGGCGCGACGCAGAAACAGGAACGTGACCATGACCACCAGTGCGATGGCGATCAGCAATTCGTGTTGCACGTCGGTGACCGAGGCACGGATGGTCTGGGTGCGATCCGTCAGCACCGTGACGTCGAGGCCGGCCGGCAGGTTGTCGGTGATACTTGGCAGCAAGGCCTTGATACGGTCGACCACTTCGATAACGTTGGCGCCTGGCTGACGCTGGATATTCAGCAGCACCGCCTGATTCTGGTTGGCCCACGCGGCCAGACGCTCGTTCTCGGCGCCATCGACGATTTCCGCGACGTCCTTGAGCCGCAACGGCGCGCCGTTCTTGTAGGTCAGGATCAGATTCGCGTAGTCCTCGGGCGAGGTCAGTTGGTCGTTGGCATCGAGCATCGACACCCGGGTCGGGCCATCGAAGTTGCCTTTCGGCTGGTTGACGTTGGAGGCGCCGATCAGCGTGCGCACGTCCGACAGGTTGAGGCTGTTGGCCGCCAGCGCTTCGGGGTTGACCTTGATCCTCACGGCCTGACGCTGGCCACCAGCGATGCTGACCATGCCGACGCCGCTGATCTGGGCGATCTTCTGCGCCATGCGCGTATCGACCAAGTCATTGAGCTTGGGCAGCAGCATGGTTTTCGAAGTGATGGCCAGGGTCAGCACCGGGGTGTCCGCCGGGTTGACCTTGTTGTACACCGGCGGCGCCGGCAGGTCGGTGGGCAGCAGGTTGGTCGCCGCATTGATCGCGGCCTGAACCTGCTGTTCGGCGACGTCCATGTTGATGTCGAGGCTGAAACGCAGGGTCAGCACCGAAGCGCCGCCGGAGCTGGTCGAAGCCATTTGCGTCAGGCCCGGCATCTGCCCGAACTGGCGTTCAAGCGGCGCGGTGACGGCGCTGGTCATTACGTCCGGACTGGCGCCGGGGTACAGGGTCATGACGCGGATGGTCGGGTAATCGACCTGCGGCAAGGCCGAAACCGGCAGCAGGCGATAAGCGATCAGGCCGGCCAGGACAATGGCCAGCATGCTCAGGGTGGTGGCTACCGGACGGAGGATGAACAGCCGCGAAATGTTCATGCGCCCTTCTTGGCCTTGTCAGCGATGGTCGCATCGGGATTGGCGGCAGATTTGCCTTGCAGGTGTTCGGTCGGCGAGGTCGGCACTTCGCTGCTGTCATTGACAACTTCGACTTCGCTGCCCTCCTTCAGGCGATCGGTGCCTTCGAGCACCACGCGATCACCCGCGGCGAGGCCTTCGGTGACCACGGTGTTGTCACCGTCGCTGGCACCGATTTTCAGTTGGCGAATGGTGACTTTCTTGTCGCCGTCCAGCGCATAGACAAAGGTGCCATTGGTGCCGAACTGGATCGCAGCCGACGGCGCCAGCACTACACCTTTGAGCGTGTCTGCCAGCAAATGGACGTTGACGAACTGGTTGGGAAACAGGGACTGGTCGCGATTGTCGTAGCGAGCCTTGAATTTCAAAGTGCCGGTAGCGACGTCGATCTGGTTGTCGAGGCTTTGCAGCACGCCAGTGGCTTGCAGCTTGGTGTCGCCGCGATCCCACGCTTCGGCAGGCAACTTGGCGCCGCTGCGGTAACGGGCGAGCACGGTGTCGAGGCTGTTCTCCGGCAAGGTGAAGGCCACGCTGATCGGTTGTGTCTGGGTGATCACCGCGAGGAACGTCGTGTCATTAGCGGCGACGAGGTTGCCGACGTCGACCTGACGCAGACCGACGCGACCGGCAATCGGCGCGCGGATCTTGGTGAATTCGAGATTGAGCTTGGCATCGTTGACCGCTGCCTGATTGGTCTTGACCGTGCCCAAGTATTGGCCGACCAGCGCTTCGGCGGTGTCGAGGGTCTGTTTGGCGATGCTGTCTTCTTTATACAGCCCACGATAACGCTCAACGTCGACCTGGGCGTTTTTCAGTTGCGCCTGATTCTGCAGCAGCGTGCCTTCGGCCTGGAGCAAAGCATTCTGGTAAGGACGCGGATCGATCTCGGCCAACAGGTCGCCCGCCTTGACCATCTGCCCTTCTTCGAAATGAATCTTCACCAGTTCGCCGCCCACCCGGCTGCGCACGTTGATGGTATTGAGCGCGGTGACCGTGCCCAGTGCCTTGTAATACAGCGGGAAGTCGCCCTTCACCGCCGGCGCCACACGCACCGGAATCGGCCCGGTACCGCCGCCGAAGCCCGGCCGCATCATTCCCGAG
Source organism: Pseudomonas sp. H26/SER47-MNA-CIBAN-0231 (assembly GCF_040310465.1). Lineage (NCBI taxonomy): Bacteria > Pseudomonadati > Pseudomonadota > Gammaproteobacteria > Pseudomonadales > Pseudomonadaceae > Pseudomonas > Pseudomonas sp. H26/SER47-MNA-CIBAN-0231. Next base: position 242,259 of record NZ_JBEOPW010000008.1, read on the forward strand.
CGCCCGGTGTGCCCAGCGGCCGCTTTGTCGCCGCCCGCCTTGTCAGCAGAGCCGGCGGGCCAGAATTTCCAGCACAGGACAGCGATGACCAACAGGACCAGCAGGCTGATCAGCCAGCGACGGGATTTGCGGGGGGACGATTGCATGGAGTTATTGACCATTGGGCGCGTGGGCTTCTATTACGGGAGGCTGAACGATAAGCACTGAGTGGATTTAAGCAAAGCAGCTTTACCGGCAATTTACCTTCCACTTACGTTTCAAGGTGTGAGGCAAAACCCTGATACACAAATGAAAACGGCCTGGACAGGGCCAGGCCGTTAACAATTGTAAAAGCCTTACTTGAGAACGGACAGTGCCGCTTCGTAGTTAGGCTCCTCAGCGATTTCCTTGACCAGTTCGCTGTGCAGGACGGTGTCGTTTTCGTCCAGCACCACAACGGCGCGAGCGGTCAGGCCTTTCAGCGGGCCGTCAGCGATGGCCACGCCATAGTTTTCGATGAACTCGCTGCCGCGCAGGGTCGACAGGTTCTGTACGTTTTCCAGACCTTCGGCGCCGCAGAAGCGCGCCTGGGCGAACGGCAGGTCAGCGGAGATGCACAGCACCACGGTGTTGCTGATGTCGTTGGCCTGGGCGTTGAACTTGCGCACGGAGGTGGCGCAGGTCGGGGTGTCGACGCTTGGGAAAATGTTCAGGACTTTGCGCTTGCCGGCGAAGTCTTTCAGGGTGACGTCGGACAGATTGCCGGCTACCAGGGAAAAGGCTGGCGCCTTGGAACCGGCTTGTGGCAACTGGCCGTTGACTTGAACCGGATTGCCTTTGAGGGTGACTTGAGCCATGACTTGAGTCCTTCTGTTTTTTGATTGGAAAGCATGCAAGAGGCGGAAGTTAACCACGAAATCGGCTGACGACCTATGCCCCGTAGGAAATTGTTGGGCGCTCCAGGCGAGATTGTATACAACACCCTGTGCGAGCGAGCCTGGTCGCGAAATCAGGTATCGATATCAGAAACGTGTGTCAACTGGACTACCGCTTTCGCGAGCAGGCTCGCTCCCACAGAAGTTTGCAGTGCCGCCCCAACCACCTTCGATTCAGCCCGGCTCCGACCATTAGAGGTGTGATGTGTGCACCCCGCCGCCCGCACCAACGAATTAATTTTTTCGACTGGCTAACCCCCGATTAGCTGCTAGTTTCAGAAGGACGTGTCCTACAGGCTTGATAAGCAAAGGGATAACGCAGTAGCGGCGCGACAGTGCTCAGTTGTCCGGAAAAACACCATGGAATCGGGAATGATCTGCAGTCGACCCGGGAATAGAGGATTTCTGCCGGGGCCGGGTGGCGCGGCGTTCGCCATGCTCAAGCCACGGAGCGGGCGTCTCCTCCTCTTGCTGTGCCTGGGCGTCAGTCCATCGCTGTTCGCCGCAGAAGGTGGCGTCGGCCGGCCGATCACGGGCCAGCAAGTGTTCGCCAATGCCGGCATCGTGCCGCCGGAGCCGGGTTGGGTAATGTCGTTGACCAGCATCTGGTACGACGGCTCGCTCAAGGGCAGCGACGGCGCACCGATTTCCGGCGCGATCAGTGGCGGGATCGACATGAAAGTCTCCTACACCATGGCCAACTTCACCCATGTCTGGAACACCGGCAAGGGCCGCTGGAATTTCGCTTCGGCAATGGGCCTGCCGGTGCAATACACCGACATCAGGGCGAGCATCACCGGCCCGCGCGGGCGCACTTTGGGTGACAGCGATTCCGGCACGCAGTTTGCCGATGCGCTGATCACCCCGCTCGCCGCCGGTTATCACTTCGACGAACTCAATCATCTCTCGCTGTCGCTACCGATCTACGTGCCGACCGGCGCCTATAACAAGGATCGCCTGGCCAATCCCGGACAGAACAATTACACGTTCATGCCGACCGTGGCCTTTACCCACCTCGACGGCAAGGGCGGCGGGTTCACTTTGTCCAGCGGGCTGGAGTTCTACACCGAGAACGACGCTACCGATTATCGCAACGGCAACATCTTCACCCTCGACGCCCTCTGGACTCACGGCTTGGGCAATGGCTGGAACGCCGGACTTGCCGCTGGCTACGTGCAGCAACTGACTGACGACAAAGGCCAGACCGCCGATGTCTTCAACGGCTATCGCGGCCGTTCGGTCGGCGCCGGCCCGGTAATTGGCTGGGCCGGAAAATTCGCCGATGCCCAGGCCAATATCAGCGCGCGCTGGGTGCCGGAGTTCGACACCAAGAACCGCCCCGAAGGCAATGGCTTCAGCGTCAATCTGACCCTGGCGTTTTTCTAGACCCGGACACAAAGGACTGCCCATGACAGCGCTCACCGACCTCAACGCCCTGCAAGCCAGCATCGCCGAAGCGGTGCTCGGCCAGGATCAAGTCATCCGGCAGATTCTGCTCGGGCTGTTGGCCAATGGTCATTTGCTCCTGGAGAGCCTGCCCGGGCTGGCCAAGACACGCACGGTCAAGGCACTGGCCAAACACCTTGATGCCAAGATGAGCCGCATCCAGTTCACCCCCGACCTGTTGCCCTCGGACATCACTGGCGCCGAGGTGCTGCACCAGGTCGAGGGCAAAAACGAGATCCGATTCCAGCCCGGCCCGCTGTTCGGCAATCTGATCCTCGCCGACGAAATCAACCGCGCCCCGGCCAAGGTCCAGGCGGCGCTGCTCGAAGCCATGGAGGAACGCCAGATCACCGTCGCCGGCAACAGCCATGCGCTACCGGAGCTGTTCATCGTGGTGGCGACGCAGAACCCGATCGAGCAGGAAGGCACCTACCCACTGCCGGAAGCGCAGATGGACCGTTTTCTGATGAAGGTGCTGCTCGATTACCCCAGCGCCGAAAACGAAAGCCAGATGCTGCGCCTGCTGCGCAACGAAGAGTTTGCCCAAGGTGCGAGCACCACGCCGGTGAAGAATTTCACTTTGCCGCAGGAGGTGATTTTTGCTGCGCGCAAGGAAGTCAGCGCGGTGCACGTTTCACCGGCCATCGACACGTACCTGATCGACCTGATCAACGCTACCCGCCACCCCGCCGACTACGACGAAGACCTCGCACGCTGGATCGCCATTGGTGCCAGTCCCCGTGGCGGCATTGGCCTGGACCGCTGCGCCCGAGCCGATGCGTGGCTGCAGGGGCAGGATTTCGTTTCGCCGGACAACGTCCGCGCGGTGGTCCATCCGGTGTTGCGCCATCGTTTGCAGCTGAGTTACGACGCCGTAGCCGATGGCGTCAGCGCCGATCAGGTGCTCGACCGGATTCTCGACAAAGTGGCGATTCCCGCATGAAGGACGAAGGTCTGGTCTACGTCTCTCTCGCGCAATTGATGGCGCTGGAGTTCAAGGCCCGTGACCTGAGTTTTCTTGCGCGGCAGCCGCAGGGCAGCATACTCGCCGGCAACCACGCCTCGCGGCTGCGCGGTCGCGGGCTGAATTTCGACGAGTTGCGCCGCTATCAACCGGGCGATGACCTGCGCCACCTCGACTGGCGCGCTTCGTTGCGTACCGGCAAACCGGTGGTGCGCACTTTCACCGAAGAACGCGACCGCCCGGCCCTGATCGTGGTCGACCAGCGCATGTCGATGTTCTTCGGCTCGCAGCGCAGCTTCAAATCGGCAGTCGCCGCCGAACTCGCCGCGCTGGCGGCGTGGATGGTTTTTCACGCCGGGGATCGGGTCGGCGGTCTGGTCTTCAACGACCAGCGTATCGACAGCATCGCGCCGTTGCGCAGTCGCAAGCGTGTCGAAGCGCTGCTCAGCCGCGTAGTGCAGCAAAACCGCGCGCTGAACGCCGGTAATCCCGACGCCGAAGATGAAGACCAATTGGACAAGGCCTTGCAGCGTTGCCTCGGTGTGGCCGGGCACGACCACTTGATCTGCATCGTCAGCGACTTTGCCGGCGCCGGTGAACGCACCTTGCAATTGATGCGGCAGCTGTCGGCGCACAACGATGTGATTGCCTTGCAGGTCTATGATCCGCTGGCGCTGAAACTGCCGAACAACGGTCGCCTCCTGGTCACCCAGGGCGAGTTGCAGGTCGAACTGGCGATCGAGAAACGTAACGTGCATCAGCCGCTGGGGGATTTTCTCAGCGGGCGGCTCAAGGACGTCGCCACCCTGCTGCGCCGCAGTCAGGTGCCGCTGATGATGATCAGCACCGCCGAGGACGCCCATGGGCAACTGCGCGCCGAACTGGGCAAAAGCGCCGGGGGCGCGCGATGAACCCGAATATCCCCAGCATCGATCAGCTCAAGGAGCTGGCCCTGCCCGCGCCCGTCAGTTATGCGCCGCAAACCTGGGGCTGGTGGCTGTTGCTGGCGGTGCTGATATTCGCCGCGCTGTTGCTCGGCCTGCGCAGATACTGGCAATGGCGCCGCGACCGCTATCGCCGTGAAGCCCTTGCCCGACTGGCACAGTTGCGCAGCCGCAGTGACGACCTCAACGCCCTGCGCGAATTGCCTGAACTGCTCAAACGCACGGCCCTCTCCATGCCCACTCGATCGCGGCGCTGGAATGCATTCCCTGTGGGAGCGAGCCTGCTCGCGAAGACGTCAGCGCATGCAATACCTCGATCCACTGACACGGCGCTTTCGCCAGCAGGCTCGCTCCCACAAGGGCCGGCGGCGCTTGGCAGAGATGACTGGCAGGAATTTCTACAACGGCATTGCAAAAACAGAATGCCCGCCGACTTCAGCACTCAACTCGCCCAACTCGCCTACGCGCCGGACCCCGTATTGCGCGCCCTCCCCGCAGCGCAACGGCAAATGCTCTTCGACAGCTGCCAATACTGGGTGGAGCATCACCATGTGGCAGCTTGATTACCCCTGGTTGTTACTCCTGCTGCCGCTGCCCTGGCTGGCTTACCGTTTTTTGCCCGCCTACAACGAAGCCCGCAGTGCCGTGCGCGTACCGTTTTTCGGCGCGATGAGCCGCGCGGTCGGCGAAGCGCCAGGCACCGAGGGCAGTCGGCGCAATCGCTGGCAACTGCTGCTCAATGTGCTGGTGTGGGCGCTGATCCTGCTGGCCGTGTCGCGCCCGGTGTACGTCGAAAAGCCGATCGAACGCCAGCAACCGGTGCGCGACCTGATGCTCGCCATCGACCTTTCGCAGTCGATGGAAACCGAGGATTTCACTAACGCCCAAGGCGAAAAAATCAATCGCCTGGCGGCGGTCAAAGGCGTGGTGCAAGGCTTCATCGACAAACGCAAGGACGACCGCATCGGCCTGATCGTATTTGGCAGCGGTGCCTACCCACAGGCCCCGCTGACCCTCGATCACGCCAGCCTGTCGTTGTTGCTGGCCGATACCGGGATCGGCATGGCCGGCCCCAACACAGCGATCGGCGATGCGATCGGGCTCAGCCTGAAATTGCTCGACAAGGCCCATGAGCAGGAAAAAGTCCTGATTCTGCTGACCGATGGCAACGACACCAGCAGCGCGATCACCCCGGATCACGCCGCCAAAATGGCGGCCAACAAAGGCGTGGTCATTCATACCATCGGCATCGGCGACCCCGACGCTTCCGGCGAAGCGAAGGTCAATCTGCAAGGCCTCGAACAGATCGCCAATACCACCGGCGGCCGCTTCTTCCGCGCCGAAGACCGCGCGGCGCTGGATCAGGTCTACACCACCCTCGACCAGCTCACTCCGCATCAGGTAAAAACACTCAGCCATCAGCCGCAACGGGAATTGTTCTACTGGCCGCTGGGCGCAGCATTGCTGCTGTTGGCGCTGTATCAGCTCGGCGCCCTTTTACGCCCGAACCTGACGGTTGCGCGGCAGCGGCAGGAGGCCTGAAATGGAGATCAACCTCAGCGATTTCCACTTTCTGCGCCCGCTGTGGCTGTTGCTTGCGCTGTTCGGCGCAATGCTGCCACTGATCTGGCGTCGCAGCCGCGACCTGCAAAAACGCCTGCGCGGCAATATCGCCGAACACTTGCTGCCGCACTTGTTGATCACCCCGCAGGATCACCAGCGCTGGCGCCCGGTGCACCTGCTCTGTGCGCTGCTGATCCTCGGCGCAATCGCCGCGGCCGGGCCGACGTGGGAACAGGATCGCCCGGACTTTCTCGAGAACCGCGCACCACTGATCGTTGCCGTCGACCTTTCGCCGTCGATGGACGCCAACGATGTGCAGCCGACGCGGCTGGAGGCGGTCAAGCACAAGCTGCATGAGCTGCTTCAACGTCGCGCTGCTGCGCGGACCGCACTGATCGCCTATGCCGGCAGCGCGCATCTGGTGTTGCCACCGACCGACGATCCGGCGCTGCTCGACAGTTTCATCCAGGCCCTGGGCACGGGCTTGATCGACAAACCCGGCAAAAACGTCGCCGCCGTGATCGATCAAGCGAAACGCTTGCTCAGCGCCGAGAACACCCCGGGCAGTCTGCTGCTGATGACTGATGGGGCCGATACCACGCAACTCGATGATCTGCAAAAACACCTCGACGGCAGTGCCTTGCAGGTTCTGGTTCTGGCGGTGGGCAGCGAAGACGCGGGCGTCATCACTACCGCCAGCGGCCAGCCGAAAATCGACAGCAGCGGACGACCGGTGCTCGGCAGTTTCGATCAGGCGGCCCTCAAGCGATTGGCCTCGGCCGTCGACGCGCCGCTCGGCAGCCTGACCCTCAATAACGATGACCTGGAGTGGATCGAGTTGCACGCCCGCCAACACTTCCAGAGCGCCAGCGCCGAACAGCGCGAATTGCACTGGAAGGACGCCGGATACTGGCTCTGCTGGCCGTTGCTGTTACTGGCGCTGTTCAGCGTACGCAAAGGCTGGAGCGTCAACTGGATGCCGGCGCTGTTTTTGGCCGTAGGGTTGGGCTGGCCTGCGGCGCCGGCGCAGGCCAACGCCCTCACCGATGCGTTTTTCACCCGCGACCAACAAGGCCGCTGGGCGTTTGAGCATGATCGTTTGCCCGAAGCCGCGGCGCTGTTCGTCGACCCGTACTGGAAAGGCGTCGCGGCCTATCACGCTGCCGATTACGACTTGGCTATGGCGACCTTTGCCCGCCTGGACACGCCGCAGGCGTATTTCTACCTGGGCAATATTTACGTGCGCCGCTTCAAGTTCGATCAGGCGATTGCCGCCTACAGCGAGGCGTTGAAACTGCAGCCGCAATTTCCCGAAGCGAGCGCCAATCTGGCCTTGGCTCAGGCACTGCTCAAGGACACCGAAAGCGCAGAGAAAAACGCTCCGCAAACCAAACCCGATGAAGTCAAATTCGACAAGGCACCCGGTAAAGGTCAGAGCAAAAAAGTCGAGACCCAGCAGGCGGCGTCCGACGCGCTGTGGCTGGAGAACCTGACCACCTCGCCGGCGAAGTTTCTAAGGCAGAAATTCAGCTTGCAGGATCAGCAGGGAGATCGGCCATGAACCTCCGGCACCTGAGCGCCGCCATCGCTGGCAAGCCAGCTCCCACAGGGAATTTCTGTGTAGTTGCAAACTTTTTGAAGATTGCTGTGATTTTTGGGAGCTGGCTTGCCAGCGATGGCGGCAGAACAATCAGCGCGAAACTCAGCGCACTGCTGCTGACCAGCCTGCTGTCTCTGAATGTTTTTGCCGCCCCAGCGCAACTGAAAGTCCAGGCTCACCTCAACCCCAGCGAAGGCGCGATGGTCGGCGGTCTGGTCGAACTGCAACTCGACGTGCTCACCGATACCTGGTTCACCAGCGCCGCCGCCCTGCCCGATCTGCAACTCGACGGTGCGCTGGTGATGCCGCCGAACGGCCAGGCGCAGCATCTGAACCAGACCATCGATGGCCAATCGTTCAATGGCTTGCGCTATAGCTATCTGATCACGCCCAACGTCGCGCGCAGTTTCGATATCCCGGCGCTGACCGTACGCGCCAGACTGGGCCAGGCCACTGAAGAAATCAGCGCACAAAGCCAGCCGCTGAGTTTCAGCGCCGCCCAGCCGCCCGGCTTCGCGCCCGGGGAGACGCCTCTGGTCGCCAGTGGGTTGCGCTTGAAACAGATCGTTACCAATTCGGCCACGCCACTGAAAGTCGGCGACAGCATCACCCGTGAGCTCACCCTGCAAGCCGATGGCGCGCTGGCGATGGCCCTGCCGATTCCGACTTTCAGTGATGTCGCCGGCTTGAGCCGCTACGCGAAGACGCCACAAGTCAAAGCGCTGGATGACGGTCGCGGCAATATTCTCGGCGGCCAACGTATCGACAGCGCCAGCTATCGCATCGACAGCGCCGGCACTTTCACGCTGCCAGCCATCCGCGTGAAATGGTGGGATTCCGCTGCGAAGCAGATCCGCAGCGCTGAGGTGCCGGCCGTGAGCTTCGAGGCCGCAGCCAACAACGCCTATAAACCGGTGTTTTCGCTCGCCGAAGACCTCAGGCAACTGCAACAGAATCACTTGCACTTCTCCAGCCGCTGGCTGCTCTGGCTGGCGCTGGCGGTCGGCCTCGCCGTCGGTGTGTACTTGCTGCGGCCCGTCGCCGTTCGCGCCCATCAACGCTGGCTCGCACATAAACGGGCGAAGCAATTGGCCTGGCAGCATTCGCCCGCTTTCGCCTGGCAACAGATCGCCCCGCAACTGCAAGCCAGGCCGGCGCAACTGACCGCGCTGTACTTGTGGCTACGGCGCAGTCGTCTGGGCTTGAAACTCACGGGCGCCGGGCCACGTTTGCAGGGTTTGTTACGCGGGCTTTACGGCCGTCAGTCTGCCGTCGAGCAAACACTTGTTCAGATTCGCCAATCGTTGGCTACGCTTCAAAGTCAGGTCGCCCGCCAACAGGCGAAACCCGCACCGGCCCTGCGCCCGCTCAACCCTGTGCATGAGAAGGATTTCACATGATCAACCCGTTGCTGCGTCGCCAACGTTTCGGTCTCGCCCTGCTGTTGACACTGGTTCTGCCCCTGCTGGCACAGGCGAATGAACCGCTGCCGTCATGGAACGACGGCCCGGCCAAAAAGAGCATTATCGAGTTCGTCCAGGCCGTGACCGACCAGAGCAGCAAGGACTTCGTCAAACCGGCCGATCGCATCGCCGTGTTCGACAATGACGGCACCTTGTGGAGCGAACAACCGGCGTACTTCGAATTGCTGTTTGCCTTCGACGAGGTCAAGCGCACGGCCGCACAACACCCGGAATGGAAAACCACCCAGCCGTTCAAGGCGGTGCTGGAAAATGATCACAAGGCCCTCGCCGCGTCGGGGATGGAAGGCTTGCTGAAGATCGTCGGCGCCACTCACGGCGGCATGACCACCGAAGCGTTCGATGACTACGCGAAAACCTGGCTCAGCCAGGCACGCCACCCGAAAACCGGCAAGCCCTACACGGAAATGATCTTCCAGCCGATGCTGGAAATGCTCGACTACCTGCGCAGCCAGAACTTCAAGACCTACATCGTTTCCGGTGGCGACACCGGCTTCATGCGCGCCTTCGCCGAGAAGGTCTACGGCATCCCTCCGGAACAGGTGATCGGTACCACGTTCGTCACTTCGTACCAGTTCAAGGACGGTAAAGCGTCGATCGTGCGCACGCCGAAAGTTGCGCACAACGACGACGGGCCGGGCAAACCGGTCAGCATCGATGCGGTCATCGGTCGGCGGCCGATCCTCGCCTTTGGCAACTCCGACGGCGACCTGCAGATGCTGCAGTGGACCGCCGCCGGGCCGGGCAAGCGCCTGATGGGGCTGGTGCACCACACCGATGCCAAGCGCGAGTGGGCTTATGACCGGCAATCGAATATCGGCCGACTCGACAAGGCCCTCGACGAAGCGAATTCCCGTGGCTGGACGGTGGTGGACATGGCGTCGGAATGGCGCCGGATCTATCCGTTCGATCCGCCGGCAACCGAGCAGGTGCAATAAGAAAGCGTGATGCAGGAGAGCAATAAACGTTTGTCGCAAAAAACGACCCCCGCGCAAAGGAGCAAGTCAGATGACTCGCATACGCAAGTGGCTACCGAAACTCGCCCTGGTGGCAACCTCGGTGATGGCGCTGTCGGCAACCGCCACAGCGGCTGAAAAACCCAACATTCTCGTGATCTTCGGCGACGACATCGGCCAGACCAACATCAGTGCCTATTCCATGGGCGTGGTCGGATACAAGACGCCGAATATCGACCGTATCGCCAAAGAAGGCATGATCTTCACCGATTACTATGCCGAAAACAGTTGCACGGCCGGGCGCTCGTCGTTCATTACCGGGCAGACACCTTTGCGGACAGGCTTGTCCAAGGTTGGCATGCCGGGGGTCCCGGTGGGCTTGCAGGCACGCGATGTGACCATTGCCCAAGCGCTGAAAGCCCAGGGCTATGCCACGGGCCAATTCGGCAAGAACCACTTGGGCGACAAAGACGAATACCTGCCGACCAACCATGGTTTCGACGAGTTTTTCGGCAACCTGTATCACCTCAACGCCGAAGAGGAACCGGAGCGTCCCTACTGGCCCAAGGATGATGCCGAGTTCGTCAAGGCCGCCTCGCCTCGTGGCGTGATCCACAGTTTTGCCGACGGCAAGATTGAAGACACCGGCGCGCTGACCAAGAAACGCATGGAGACCATCGACGACGAAACCACTGCCGCAGCGCAAGCGTTCATCGAGAAACAGGCCAAGGCGGACAAACCGTTCTTCGTCTGGATGAACACCACACGCATGCATGCCTTCACTCACGTGCGCGAATCCATGCAAGGCCAAAGCGGCATGGTCGGCAACGAATATGCCGATGGCATGCTCGAGCATGACGGCGACGTCGGCAAGCTGCTCAAGACACTGGATGACTTGAAGCTGACCGAGAACACCATCGTCGTCTACACCACCGACAACGGCCCGAACCAATGGTCGTGGCCCGACGCTGCAACGACGCCGTTCCGCAACGAGAAAAACTCGAACTGGGAAGGCGCCTATCGGGTCCCGGCGATGATCCGCTGGCCGGGCAAAGTCAAGGCCGGCGAAGTCTCCACGCAAATGTTCTCCGGTCTGGACTGGTTCCCGACTCTGCTGGCCGCCGTGGGCGATACCGACATCAAGGACCGCTTGCTCAAGGGCGCCGACATCGGCGGCAAGAACTTCAAAGTGCACCTGGACGGCTATAACCAGCTGGACTACCTGACGGGTAAAACCGACAAGAGCGCGCGCAAGGAGTTCTACTACTTCAACGATGACGGTGCGTTGGTCAGCATGCGTTTCAACGATTGGAAACTGGTGTTCTGTGAGCAACGCGCGCCCGGCGGACTGCAGGTGTGGAGCGAACCGTTCACCTGCCTGCGTGTGCCGAAAATGTTCAACCTGCGCATGGACCCGTACGAACGCGCCGATGTCGTGTCTGACCAGTACTATGACTGGCTGACGAAAAACGACTATCTGATTTTCGACGGTACCCGCCGCGCGGCGAAGTTCCTGCAGACCTTCGTTGACTATCCACCTAGCCAGCGTCCGGCGAGCTTCAGCATCGACCAGATCCGCGAGGACGTGGACCGCCGTATCGAAGAAAAAATGAAGAAAGCCCAGTAATAGCGCTGTACCGCCGCTCGCCTTCATCGGCGGGCGGCCCTGTTTTCAACAAGCGACCGGGTCGGTTTCGTTCGCGAGCAGGCTCGCTCCCAAAAGGTTTTCTGCGATCGTTCCCACGCTCTGCGTGGTAACGCAGCCCGGGACGCTCTGCGTCCAATGCCGAAGCGGACGCGGAGCGTCCAGTGAGGCATTCCCACGCAGAGCGTGGGAACGATCAACATCAGCCAATCCATAACAAGGCTCACCGCATGTCCTCACGTATCGCCAGCAAGCCGTCGGCCATACCCGTTCCGCAAGCCGCGTCCACCACCTCAATGATCCCTGCCCTGCTGCTATGCATCTCCGGCGCGGCAGCGTTGGTTTATCAGGTGTTGTGGATCAAACAGCTGTCACTGGTGGTCGGTGTCGAGGTTTACGCGATCACCACCGGCATCAGCGCATTTTTCGCCGGGCTCGCGCTTGGTGGCTGGTTGTTCGGGCGCTGGGCCGATCGCTTGCAACAGCCGGTTCTACTCTATGCCGGGCTGGAAGTGCTAGTGGCGATTCTCGGTGTTGGCGCGACAGTGGCCATGAGTCTGGCGGCCAGTCCTTTCGCCTGGTTGCAAGTTCATGTCGGCGTCCTGGCGTGGCTGTTGCCGTTTGCGCTGGTAGGCATTCCGGCGGTGTTGATGGGCGGGACGCTGCCGGTGCTGGTGCGCTCACTGGCGGCTGAGCCGGGCAAGGCCGGCGGTCAGTTGTATGCGGCGAATACGCTGGGCGCGATCATTGGCACTTTGCTCGCCGCGTTCGTACTGATCGCCAGCCTCGGGGTGCGCGGCAGTGCGCTGTTCGCCGCGATGCTCAACCTGCTCGCCGCGGCCGGTGCGCTGTGGTTGCAGCGCCAGCAGCCAGTGGCGCTGGCCACGCCGGTCAGACACGGCAACGCCAAAGCAGCCGACCGCACAGCGCTGTGGCTCTACGCAGTCGCCGGGGGCGTGGCGTTGGGTTATGAGGTGGTCTGGTCGCAATCGATCGTGCAGTTCATGAGCACGCGCACCTATGCGTTCGCCGTGGTGCTGGCGACTTACCTGACCGGGCTGTTTATCGGCAGCGCCCTGCTCGCCCGTCGCGTCGAGCGCATTCGCGACCCATGGGGCGTATTCGGCTTGTTGATTGGCGGTGCAGGTCTGATTGCGCTGCTGGAGATCGCCGTGCTGGGTCGTTGGCTGGTGCTCGCGCAGAGCCATGCGGAAACCTGGCTGCTGAGTCTGGGCGTCAGCGAGCTGGCCGGCATGAGCGCGCGCTTTGCCGTGGCGGCGCTGAGCATCGTGTTTGTGCCGACCCTGCTGCTCGGCGCGGCGTTTCCTCTGGCGTTGCGCCTGAGTGTCGGCAGCGAGCGTGTGGGCCGCGATGTCGGCGCCGTTGTCGCGTTCAACACCCTGGGCGGGATCATCGGTGTGATGCTTTGCGGCTTCGTATTGATTCCTTTGTTGGGACTTGTGCGCACCCTCGGTCTACTGGCGCTCGTCGCAGCGACAATCGGTTATCTGGCGGTGCGCAAGGGCCATGGCGTGGCGAAAGGTCGGCGCCAGGCCGTGGTCGCATTGGGTCTGGTTTGCGTAGCGGTCGCGGTACTGACCCCAGCCGACAAACTGGCCAGCCTGTTGCCCGGCGCACGCAATGGCACGCTGGCCTTCTACGAGGAAGGACGCGGCGGCACGGTCGCGGTGGTCACTCAGGGACGTGGCGAAAACAGCTTCCACCGTTTGTACATCCAGGGCGTGTCGAACACCGGCGATGCCATGCCGTCGCTGCGTTACATGCGCATTCAGGCGCTGCTGCCGCTGCTGATCCACAACGGTGAACCGCGCTCGACGCTGGTGATCGGCTTCGGCACCGGCATCACCGCAGGCGCCATGCTGCGCTATCCGGGGCTGGAACATCGCGTGGTTGCCGAGTTGCTGCCATCGGTGGTGAAAGCAGCGCCCTTGTTCAAGGGCAACTTCAATGCCGCCAGCGATCCCGGCATCGACGTTCGCCTGCGCGACGGTCGCCAGGAACTGCTGCGCAGTGCACAGACCTACGACGTGATCACCCTGGAACCGCCACCGCCCTCCGCTGCCGGCGTGGTCAATCTGTATTCGCGGGACTTCTACCAGCTGGCCGCCAGTCGCTTGCAGGACCAGGGCATCGTCGCCCAGTGGCTGCCGCTGCCGACGCAGAATATCGACGACTCGCGCTCACTGGTGCGCAGCTTCCTCGATGTCTTCCCGCATGCCTCGCTGTGGACCAGCGAGTTCCACGAAATGCTGCTGGTTGGCTCAATGAAACCGATGCAACTGGACGCCGCGAAAATCGCCGCGCGCTTCCAGCAGGACAGCGTACGCAACACCCTGCAGGACGTCGGCATCGGCTCGGCGGCGGCGCTGCTGGCCACCTGGGTCACCGATCGCGCCGGCCTGGAGCGCTTCGCCGCCGACGCGCCGGCAGTGACCGATGATCAGCCGCGCATCGAATACGCGCCGTGGGTACGCAGCAAGGAAATCACCCGCGTGCTACCGGCGCTGCTGGACTTGTATCAGCCACCGACACTGGTCAATGCCGATGCCGGGTTCAGTGAACGCATGGAAACGCATCGGCAGCGGTTGATGCAGTTTTATCGGGCAAGCCTGCACGCCTACGACGGCGATCGGGACGCCTGGGGGCGGGATATTCGGGAAGTGATGCAAGGGGATCGGGCGAACCCATATTTTCGCTGGTTTGTCGGGCAGTAAGGCGGGGGCTGACAGGGTGCCTTCGCGAGCAGGCTCGCTCCCACAGAAAAGCAGAGCAGCGCAGCTGCCCGCGGCGAAGCCGCCCCACTCAGCAATGAGCGTTAGCTCGAGTGCTTTTGATCTTGATTCACCGGCGACGTCGGAAGGCTGAGTGGAGGGATTGATCCGGGGGTGGGAGCGCAGCGACCGTCTGGCGCAGCCAGACACAGCGGAAGGAGGTGCAGCGAAGCAAACCGTAGCCGCTGCGCCCGGATCAGTCCCGGAGCGAAGGAACCCGAGCCTGCGAGGGCCGAACGTAGGAGCAAGCCTTTTGGGTTACCTTTTTGCTGGGCCGGCACTCCGGCGTTTGAAAAAGGTGATTCGCCGTAAGGGCGAAACCGTAATCAGCAACACCCGCAGCAACGGATATGTACCCAAAAAACCAGGAGGCAGGCCCCGCCAAAATAGCGGGAGCCAGCCTGCTCGCAAAGAGGCCCCAAGCCTCACGACATCACTTGGCCTCGGACTTGAGCTTCAGATACGTCTGATGCATGTCACTCGCCCAACCATCGATCACCGCTTTGACGTCAGTGGCCTTCATCACCTGCGAGGAATTTTCCAGCGGCTGACCGGTACCCTTGCGCACCACTTGAGCCACCACCTTGTTACTGCTGCCATCAAGGAAAACCGCCTCGGTGGCCAACGTGGTTTCCTGATCGCGAATACCAGTGGCCGTACTCACCGCAGCAGCCACCAAGGCAATTGGAATCACCTCATACACATGCAGGCCCTCGGTCTTGCTGCTCACCGCAGTGATCGCCGGCCGGATCACGATGACGCCAGGCCCCGGGCCGGTGGCCAGCGGCAGCGACTTGCTCAGCTCACGCTTGAGCGCCTGATCGTAATAACTGGTGATGCCATTGAGGGTCTGCTGGGGGATTTTTTCCGTCGCTTGCGGCTTCGGATACAACTGGCTCGGTTCGACATAGACGCTGCTGAATTTGTTGATATCGAGTTTCGGGTCCATCCAGCGCATCACCTCGGCACCCGACGGTGATTTGGTCTCCTTCAGTTGACTGTAATCCTTGAGAAAACCGGAGTACTGGTCTGGCTCGACGGTTTTGCTGGAACAACCCACCACACCCAGGGTGGCGATGCACAGCGTGCCCATCATTGCGGCTAGCTTCATGCTGTAACTCCTGTCAGAAGGCCAAATCGTTTGCATAGGGGGAGTTACAGGTATAGCTAAAACCGCAGCAATTGCGATTGCAAATTACAAAATTCACACGGCGCTGCGCAGCAAGTCACAGCGCTTATTTGACAGACGCGCTGCATGCGGCAAAGCTGCATCCAGATGTATGCACGCCAGAAGGCCAACGCACCGGACTACGGAAGTCGCAATGCCCAAGCACAAAAACAAAGCGGTGCAACCTGAACCTGACGCATCACCCTCCTCTTTTTCACGTTACCTGTTTCCAATCACCATCGGTGTGCTGCTGGCGGCCGTGGCGGGCATTGGCTGGTTCCTGTTCAGCCCGGCGCCCGCCCCCGTCAAACCCGCAGCGATCAGCACGCCTGTAGCACCGCCAGCCAAGCCGCAACCGACTGTGGCAAGCAAACCGGCCAGCATGGTCGATGAGCAGCAATGCCAGGGCTGTCACAGCGAACAGGTCAAGGACTGGCAAGGCTCGCATCACCAATTGGCCATGCAGCCAGCGACCGCCGAAACCACCCTCGGCGACTTCAACAACGTGACCTTCAAGGCCGAAAACGAGACCACAAAGTTCACCCGCAAGGGCGATGAATTCTGGGTCAATGCGCCCGGCGTCGACGGCAAGAATGCCGACTTCAAAGTGGCGTACACCTTCGGCATCGCGCCGCTACAGCAATATCTGATCGAGGTGGGTCAGGGGCGTCTGCAAGCCCTCGGCGTGGCGTGGGATACCGAGAAAAATCGCTGGTTTCATCTGTACGCCGGCCAGGGCGTGAACTTCAAGAATCCGCTGCACTGGAGCAAACCGAGCCAGAACGCCAATTTCATGTGCGTCGAATGCCACACCACCGGTTTCAAGCGCAATTTCGATGCGCAGAGCAACCGCTTCAACAGTCAGTGGAACAGCCTCGGAGTCGGCTGTCAGGCCTGTCATGGCCCGGCGTCGAATCACCTGGAGTGGGCGCAGAAAAAAGACGATTTGATCCATAAGGGCTTCGACGTCGATCTCAAGGACAGGAACGCCACGGTAGAAATCGAAACCTGCGCGCGCTGCCATTCTCGCCGCGCGCCGCTGGGCGATGGCTTTACCGTCGGCAAGCGGCTGATGGACGATTACCTGCCCAGCGCCCTGACCCGCGAACTCTATGCGCTGGACGGCAAAATCAAGGACGAAGTGTTCGAACATGGCTCGTTCCTCCAAAGCAAGATGTTCGACAAGGGCGTGCGTTGCAGCAATTGCCATAACCCGCACAGCAACGAACTGAAGGCACCGGGCAACGCCGTGTGTCTGCAATGCCACAACACGGCGGGCAAGACCTCGGTCGCCGGCGTCGACGGTACGGGTCTGCAAGCGAAGAATTACGAATCCATCGAACACACCCGCCACGCCATGGGCCAGCCCGGCTCGCAGTGCGTCGATTGCCACATGCCTGGCAAGTTCTACATGGGCAACGACTTTCGGCACGACCACAGTTTCAGCATTCCCAACCCGGAGCGTGCGCAAAAACTCGGCACCCCAGACGCCTGCCTGACCTGTCACCAGGGCAAGGCCGGCGACAAGGTCACTGCGCAGTTCAAATTGTGGAACGCCACCGCCTCCCCGGCTCAGCAGGCGCCACGTTATGACGAGAGCCTGTGGCTGATCCGCAATGGCCAGCCCGGAGCCGCCGACGCGCTGTACCAACAATTGCAGCGCAGCAACCTGCCGGCGATCCAGCGCGCAACGTTGCTGGCGGAATTGCCGCTGTACCCGAGCGAACAGGCGCTGAAACTGGCCACTCAGGATCTCAAACATCCAGAGCCACAGGTGCGTGACAGCGCGGTGCGGGCAATCAGCGCATTCCTGCCACCGCCGGAGCGTGCGCCGTTATTGGCGCCGTTGCTCAATGATCCAGTGAAAGCCGTGCGCATCGTCGCCGCGCGGGATCTGCTCGGTGCCTCGCGCAACAATGGTCTGGGGGCGGTGCAAGCCAGCTGGAACGCGGCGATCGCCGAATATGAAGCCGTGCAGAAAAGCTTGCTCGAACGTGCAGAAGCCAATCTCAATCTGGCGATGCTGTACCAGGCCAGCGGGCGCAGTGCCGAGGTCGAACCGTTGCTGCGCAGCGCCCTGCAACGTGACTCGGACTTCTACCCGGCGCTGGTCACGCTGGCACAGTGGCTGGAAGCGAATGGTCGCGCCACCGAAGCGCAGAAGCTGTTGGATGACAGCCTCAAGCAGCATCCGGATGCGGCGCTGTTGCAGCACACGCGCGGGTTGTCGCTGATCCGTGCCGGCCAGTCCGCCGACGCCATGTCCTACCTGCGCAAAGCCGCGCAACTGGAACCGGAGAATGCGCAATACGGCTATGTACTGGCGGTGGCGCTGCATGAGAGCGGCAAGGTTGATGAGGCGTGCGCGATTCTGGAAAGTTTGCTCAAGGTACAACCGGCCAACCGCAATGCGCGGCTGTCGCTGATTCAGTACTACCTCGATAGCGGCCAGGAACCGAAGGCGCAAGTGCTGTTGCAGGGCTGGAAGAAAATGAATATGGGGGATCCGGCGCTCAAGTGATCGATGGGATGCCCCCCCGATCACCTGTGGGAGCGAGCCTGCTCGCGAATGCAATCTGTCAGTTACATCGCAGTCGGCTGACGTAGCGTTTTCGCGAGCAGGCTCGCTCCCACAGGGCTACCACCGCGCTTGCTTCACCAGGACGATGTTTCGCCACTGCGCAAAGCCATTTCCCGCCGGCTATTGGCGCGCATCGCCTTGATCAGCGACACCGTACCCACCAGCAGAATCGCCGCACCAAACAAAAAGTCGATGTTGTATAGCTGGAAATCTTCCACCGGCCCGATCAGCAATGTGCGCACCACCGCAATCCCCACCAGCGTCGCGAGAAAGTCGATCCCCGGTTCATCGCGGTAGAACACCAGCATCAGCGGCAGGCACAGCACCAGCAGAAGCAACAGCACCACCACCTTGAACGAGCCTTTGCGCTCGACGCTGAACGCGCACTCATGCGCGCCGTAAGGCTTGTAGTCCTCATCGCGGATCATCGAGTTTTTCTCGTTGATGTAGTCGGCGCGGTTGTACTTCTGGATTGGCGTGAAGGTGTTGGACATCTCCATCAGCGTGGTGATGTTCTTGAAGCGCAAGTCGATGCGCTCGCTGCCCTTGAGGTAATACAGCACCGGTTTGTAGCCGTAGCGATAAGTGTCGAACGGGAACGCCGCGGTCCGAGCGTGCACACCGATTGCGCGAGGCTCAAGTTCGGCGAAGGCGCTTTTATTGGTCGACGAGAGGTTGCGGCTCAGCGGCTGCACCTTGACCTGCTCGAGGAAGATCGGCGTCACGCCGAAAGACCACTGCAACGGTTCCAGACGCAGGCGCAGTTCGTTGCGGCCCACGTCGTAGCGGTTGAAGGTACGTTCGGAAACCACCAGCGAACCGCCGACCATGAACTCGCCGCGCAGGTTGTTGGTGACGCGCAAGGTCAGTTGATCCTTGCCCAGCAACGCCGCTTCCGTGGTCGGTGGCGTGCCGCACCACGCGGTGCTTTCGCCAACGCCGCCGAGCTGGCCGTCGCGGTTTTCCTTGAATACGTAAAAGTAACTGGCCCACAGCGTCAGCAGCAAAAGCGACGCCGTGAGACCGAGGATTTTTTTGCCCGGACTCACTGATCAGACTCCCTTCTTCGGTTCCATCGTCCAGCCGAAAACCCGCTGGCGACGGCGACTCTACCAAAAGGCCATCAGTGACCCAAGGGAAAATGCCGGATTGGCACCGGACCTAAGGGTTTCCCCGGTACTCGCCTCACCCCCCCAAGGAGCGAGCCTGCTCGCGATAGCGGTGTTTGATCGTTCCCACGCTCTGCGTGGGAATGCAGCCCGGGACGCTCTGCGTCCCAATCTAGGTGCGATCGCGAGGAATCAGGCTTTGCAGTTGCTGCGCCAGAAAATTCGCATCAAACGCAAACGTATCCGGATCCTTCAAGCCATTGGTCTTGCGCCACTGCCACGCACCATCCGCCAGGCCAACCAGGGAAATACTCCCGTACCGCGCCGCCGTCAGCCCCATCACTGCCAGGGAAATCTGCCCGCCGCTGCCCATCACATCCGGCACAAACTCCACCGGTTTGCCGGCAATCACAATGCTCAACTTCTCAGTCTTGAACGTCGAGGTCTCCACCGGCACGCTCGGCCCGGACGCGACATACGCCTCGCGACTCACCTCCAGCAGATTCGGCGCCTTGACCGGTTCAAGCCATTGCTCGATCTGGTCGAACAGCGCGCCAATCCGAGCCGCCCAAGCGGCCGATTGGGTGGTGAACAGTTGCTTCTTGTGCGCTTCGCTTTCGGCATAGTGGCGAAGCATCTCGCCCAGTTGCTGTACGTCGTTCATTGCGGTGTTCCTCGGAAAGGACCTGCGAAGGGTGATAGTGGCAGATCCCCGGCGCGGCGTACGTTTAGTTCTTGCAGATGCACAGTTGCGCGAAAGATCGGCGGTACAGTCAGTCGGTACTGGCGTCGAGTCTCGAACAGAAGGTAACTTCGGGCAGACCTGAATGCTCGACACTGACATTTGCTTGAGGAAATCCAATGCGCACCATCGGCCTTATCGGCGGCATGAGCTGGGAGTCCAGCGCCGAATACTATCGCCTGATCAACCAACAGGTCCGCGAGCGCCTCGGCCCTTTGCGTTCGGCGCAGTTGCTGATGTTCAGCGTCGACTTCGGCCCGGTCGAACAGGCCCAGCACGCCGGGCGCTGGGACGATGCAGCGGCGATTCTGGTGGATGCCGCACGCAGGCTTGAAGCTGGCGGCGCCGATTGCGTGGTGCTGTGTACCAACACCATGCACAAGGTCGCCGAGCAGATTCAGGCCGCGATCAGCATTCCGTTCCTGCACATCGCCGAACCCGCCGCCCAAGCTGCATTGGAAATCGACGCGCGCACGGTCGGGTTGCTCGGCACCGCGTTCACCATGGAGCAGGACTTCCTCAAGCAGCGTCTGATCGCCCAAGGCCTGACCGTACTGGTGCCGGATGATGCCGAACGCAAACAGGTGCACCGGATCATCTACGACGAACTCTGCGTGGGTGTGATCAGTGAACAATCGCGAGAAATCTATCAAAGCGTTATCGAATCCCTGACCGCCCGTGGCGCCCAGGCGATCATCCTCGGCTGCACCGAAATCGGTCTGCTGATCAAACCCGAACACAGCGCCCTGCCCCTGCTTGACACCACCGAGCTGCATGCGCAGTCGGCGGTGGCGTTTGCACTGGGCGAATGACTCAAGGTTTCGACGAACCGCGCAGACGGGCCATGCTCAACGTATCGACCCACTGCCCGTCGCGCATTGAAGCGTCGACTGGCAGATTGCATTCGCGAGCAGGCTCGCTCCCACATTTTAATCCGGCCCTGGCACAACCCCTGTGAGCACTGAAGATTCCTGTGGGAGCGAGCCTGCTCGCGAAAGCGACCTCACAGCCAACACCTGCTTCCCGACGCTACCGTGCTGTTGCCAATTTTTGCCTTTTAAACGCCGCTGTTTAAAAGACACCTCCAGACACGCCTTCCAGGCTACAAATTCTTGCGCCATTGCCTACAGCTACGCCAGAATCCGCCGGCTTGTGCGCCTAGGGGGCGGATTCTATTGTGGTGCGGTCGCTGACGAATCAGCGATCGGGTCTCGCAGCCCGTCGATCTCTGGACGCACAACACCCGCTGTTTTTATGGCGGCTGTACGTGGGAGACCTTAGGGTCTGCCGGTTCTAGAGTCCCGGTCTGCGACCCGCGTACAGCTGCCACCAACCATTTCGTATCGCAGCGAAAGTTGGCAGCTCCGTCGACTCTAGGAGCTTCACCATGATCAAACCAACACCCAACCCACCCGAATCCGACCCTATCTCACCTTACGAATCCCTCGACTCAAAAAAACTTCACCAAGCCGCCGACCGCGCCCTCGACCACTACCTCTGCCCACCCGGCTCGACCCCACCGCCGTTCAGCCCCCGCGCCATGTACGCGGTCACTGCCGACACCAAAAACGAAGACCTGCTGGCCAACGCCTGCGAAACCCTCGCCTCAGCGAAAACCATCGCCCAGGAATTCGCCGGGCTGGTAAAGCCATCGCAGCGGCGGACGCTGATGGGGATTGCGCAGTTGATCATGCTCGGCGAACTGGCGGTAAATCGGGTGCTGGATAATCTGGAGTTACCGCAGTAGCGGGTCTCGCGGCGGGCTCTGAATAAGGCGCCGGCAGTGCTGACGCCTTCGCGGGCAAGCCCGCTCCCACAGGGGATTTGTGTAGCTCACGCGGCTGCGGTTACAGCGCTGAATTTGTGGGAGCGAGCCTGCTCGCGAAAGCGTCGGAGCAGTCAGCATTGCAACCGAACATTACGACAAATTCGCAAGCAGGCTCGCTTCCGCAACTGCCGCGCGGACAAGATCCGGCAAGACCGTTCGTCTGAATACCGTCTGCACCTGTCAGATCTGACAGGTGTGCTTTTTTTCAAACTGGAGTGAGATGGATCCCATTCAATGCACGGCACGGCACGGCAAAATTCTCAGGGAGCGCTTCCATGGATATCCAGTCTTCGATTTTCAACGAGCTGTTTGTTTTGTATCCAGTCATCATCCAAGGCTGGGTCACACCGGTTAAGCCGGAAGGCATTGCCCAGGGCGGGATACCCAAGGCGCTTTATGATGGCCAGACGCAAGGCCTGGAATGTCTGATAGATCCGTGGACGGAAATGCAGCTCGCTTCCTGGACCATGGCCGCTGATGACCGCGTCGACCTGTACGTCAACGACAACCCTACTCCCGTAACGGGCAAGACCGTTGCCCCGGGCGAAGAACAACAGCGGGTGCGCTTGTACTTGCCCCACGGCTGGCTCAACCAGGGCGTCAACCGCTTGTATTACAAGGTCACGCGCGTAGGAGGTAACGATGAATCGTCTCGGGACATGCTAGCCCTCTACCATTTGCGTCTGCCGGAAGCTCTGGATCTGATCATTCCGCTGGATGTAGTACGTGAAGGCGTGGGGCCGGAGCTAGCCGCACGAGGTGTGACATTTGCGTTTACTTACACCAACCGACGCCGCTTCGACACCATAGCGTTTGCGCTCGGCGATACCACCGTGCGATTCGATGTGCCCGAAGCGCCGGCCCCGATCAACCTGACGCTGTTCACCGATACCTTCCAGCGCGCCGGTGACAACCCGAATGCGGTGGCAGAATTCAAAGTATTTGACCAATTGGGCAATGCCGTCATGTCAGGTGAAAAGCGCGTGGACATTCACCTCGGTCGCCTTTCTCTGCTGGCACCCACCATTCAAGGCATGAACGGCAATCAGTTCAGTCCGACCACCCCGGAAATCAGAGTCCTCGTACCGCAGGGTTCGTTACTGCCCACCGACACGTTGTGGGTGAACTGGCAAGGCGCGACGGCTGTCCCTGAAGGCTCCTACTCAAGCTCGCCTCGGCTGGTCAGTGCCGGCCTGGAGATTGCGGTACCGCGTTCGGTGCTCGCCTACAGCCTGAGCCAAAGGGTTTCAGTCAGTTATTTTATCGAGCGCGACGGCAAAACCGTGGAGTCGGCTGTGTTGCTGCTGGACATTCTGCCGCTGCCGGCGACCGCTTTGAACGCCCCGAAAATTGTCGAGGCCGATGCCAATAATTTTCTCGATGTCACGGCGCTTGACACCAAAAACGCAACTATTCATGCGCTGCTGCATACCTTGATTGAAGCCGAACAGCCCTGCTGGCTGCGGCTGGAGGGCAAGAAGGCTGACGGCACTGCACATGACTTGACTCTCTGGGCTGGGTTGCCAGCTAGAGTCAACAGCACTTGGATCAACCAGGGATTCTGGCCACAGGCGCTGGCGAACAGTTATCTCGTTCAATTGGGGCATGGCACGACGCTGACGCTTAAATACCTGGTGGCGCTGGACAAGAGCAATATCGAAACGAACGCAGTGAAATTTCCGGATCGGGTTTACACGATCAAGGCCGCGCCGGAATTGGTCATTGATGATTCGCCGATGCACTTGCATGCGGAGAAGCTACTTCAAAATTATGGCTGGGGTAGCAGGGAAGTCCCTGGCAATGTTCAGACTCGACAGCCCACCGGAGGTACCCACCTTACACTTTCCAGTCGGATGATCTAGCAGTGGCTTCAGTTAATTCGGTCGGAAAAGTAACCGGGTTGAAAAACGGACAAACAACAGTCCGTGTCTGCGATCAGTCTGGATCGACAGTGTCGTTTGTGGTGGATGTAAGAAATGTTTTTCGAGTGATCAGAGGTACTGCAACTTATCCTGGCAACGTGCAAGGGGATAAAGATGCACAACTATGGGTGCGCAGCCAACGCGGTGTTCGCTTGCCTAGTAATTCGTATCAGCAAACACTATCGGCCAATTTCACCAATGTATATCAAGACTTTTTTGAGGGAATCTCCGTCTTTCTTCCAAGAGGACAATGCTGCGTTGTGGCTCAAGATCCCCCTACGCCGTATCTCGGAACTTGGATAGGGATTCGTTCCGACGGTACATTTTCTTATTCGAACGGATCACCGTCAGTGTCGACACGAGCAATCGCGTTTGTACCCACTTGAACTTTACAAAGAGTAAAACACAAGCTGGATTTCCCACAAATTGACTGGCAGGGCAAAGTTTCTAGCGAGCCCACCGCATTAGTCGCCCGAGTGGGTATCAAGGCTGAAGACTCGCTCCCACTATCGATACGGTTTGTTCAGTTACGAGTGTGGTGTCTGGGCTGGCGAGAGTACAAAGGCGACGATTTATTTGACGAGCGGTTTAAACAGCAGGGCGTGATCGAGGCTTTTCTTCTGATCGCGAAAGGCCCACCACGTTTGGCGCAATGCTTTGATTTAAACGATGGCGTTTAAAAGAAACTCACTGACACGCCTTCCAGGCTACAAATTCTTGCGCCATTGCCTACAGCTACGCCAGAATCCGCCGGCTTGTGCGCCTAGGGGATGGGTTCTATTGTGGTCCGGTCGCTGAATGTTCAGTGATCGGGTTTAGCAGCCCGGGTTATCTCTAGACGCACAAGGCCTTGCCGTTATGGCGGCTTTGCGTGGGGCACTTCGGTGCGCCGGGTTCTAGAGTCCTGGTCTGCTAACCCGCGTACAGCCGCCACCTCCTTCGTTAGCAGCGAACGGTGGCAGCTTCACCACTCTAGAGGCTTCACCCATGATCAAACCAACACCCAACCCACCCGAATCCGACCCCACCTCCCCCTACGAATCCCTCGACTCAAAAAAACTTCACCAAGCCGCCGACCGCGCCCTCGACCACTACCTCTGCCCACCCGGCTCGACCCCACCGCCGTTCAGCCCCCGCGCCATGTACGCGGTCACTGCCGACACCAAAAACGAAGACCTGCTGGCCAACGCCTGCGAAACCCTCGCCTCAGCGAAAACCATCGCCCAGGAATTCGCCGGGCTGGTAAAGCCATCGCAGCGGCGGACGCTGATGGGGATTGCGCAGTTGATCATGCTCGGCGAACTGGCGGTGAATCGGGTGCTGGATAATCTGGAGTTGCCGCAGTAGCGGGCCTTTGATGATCGTTCCCACGCTCTGCGTGGGAATGCCTCAAGGGACGCTCCGCGTTCCAGCTCTGGGGGGACGCAGAGCGTCCCGGGCTGCAACCCCACGCGGAGCGTGGGAACGATCAACGCGTAAGCAGTGAAGATTCTTGTGGGAGCGAGCCTGCTCGCGAATGCGGTTTGTCAGTCACTGTGGCTTCGACTGGCGGATTGCTTTCGCGAGCAGGCTCACTCTTACATGGGGATCGCGTCAAGGCTGGAACCATTCGTGGCGTTCGTTGAAGGTTTTGATGATCGTTCCCACGCTCTGCGTGGTAATGCCTCAAGGGACGTTCCGCGTTCCAGCTCTGGGGGGACGCAGAGCGTCCCGGGCTGCATTCCCACGCGGAGCGTGGGAACGATCAACGGCGTAAGCAATGAAGATTCTTGTGGGAGCGAGCCTGCTCGCGAATGCGGTTTGTCAGTCACTGTGGCTTCGACTGGCGGATTGCTTT